>JBNMGK010000271.1:0-4060 GCA_050872205.1 Enterocloster sp. | reverse complement strand
TTAAATGCGTCCTTGTTGTAGTACAGAAGTAAGGTGGAGCTGTTAAATGGCATGCACACCTGTTTTCCCTTGTAGCTGTAGGTCTGGATGGCAGACTGGTTGATCTCATCCTTACTTAATTCCTGATCCCCTTTTCCGTACATATCATCTACTGCAACAGTTCCCTTGTACTCTGCAACAACTGGTAAGGATGCAGAATATAACAGGCATACATCTGGCATGTTTGCAACATCATCTGTCTGGATCAGGGTTTTTAATTTGCCTGCTGTATCACTTCCCTGGAACACGCTGTTTGCTGTGATACCCAGTTCTTTGCCGGTGGTCTCGTTGAAGTTCTTTACCATAGCTTCAAAGGCTTCGCCGTTGGAGCCTTCCATGGAGTGCCATACATCAATGGTCACATCTCCGGCTGCTGCCTCTGCCTGAGTCTCGCCTGCACCCTTAGTGTCTGCTGCAGCTGTTGTCTCTGCTTGTTTTGTGCTGCCGCAGCCTGCTAAAAGGCCGCCTGCAATGGCTGCTGCTAATACTACGCTTACCTGTTTTTTCATAAGTCTCTCTCCTTTTGTATTGTATTTACTCGCAAACCCGTGCTTCGCACTCTACTGCCTGCTTACGCAGGCTGTTTGCTCGTGAATGGCTCCAGAAAAACAAATGCCTGCTTCGCAGTCGCTTGTTTTTCTTTTCACCAATTCTATCCTTTTACTCCGCCTGCCATCATTCCGGATACGATCCGCTTCTGGAAGGTGAGGAATAAGATCAGTGATGGGAGCAGCACCATAATGGATGCCGCCATGATAGGTCCGTAAACCGTTCCTTCAGAAAAATTCAGCATGGTAATACCAACCTGGACTGTACGCATTTCTGTTTTGTTAGTTACAAGCAGCGGCCACAGATAGGTATTCCAGGTTCCAATAAAAGCTGTGATAAATACGGTTAAAACCGTGGAAATATTCGTTGGAAGCAGGATACGCAGGAAAAATGTAAAATTGGAACATCCGTCAATATGCGCTGCTTCTTTTAAGGTAGTTGCAAAGGTCTTAAAGCTCTGTCTGAACTGGAAAATGTTCATGGCTGAAACAAAAAATACGATCATCATACCAAGGTATGTATTGATCAGTCCCATACCGGATACGGTGCGGTAATTTGCTACTAACACCACATCTGCCGGGATCATAATGGTAGCTAACATTGCCATAAAGATCAGGTTTTTACATGGAAAATCCAGAAATGCAAAGGCAAAGGCTGCCAGAGCTGATACGATCACACGGACCACGCTGGAGGTAGCTGCCAGGATCAGGGAGTTCCACATAAACCGCATAATAGGCGCGCTGTTTAATGCAGTCCTGTAATTTTCCAGAGTCCATTTCTTTGGGATCAGGTTTACTCCCCCTGCTAAAACCTGGGCCGAATCCATAAATGAGATCATCAGTGCATAAAGAATAGGGAATGCGATCACAAGACCTACCATAATATATAAGACCTGGACCAGACGTTCCTTCCACGCCATTACTCCATTATTAGCTGTCATAATTTACTCCCTTCTTTTCATAAATAAAGGTAATAATTGTTGCAACCATGGTGATCAAAAAGGCGATCACTGCCGATGCATAAGCATTATTGTAGTTTGCATTTTCCGTTGTCTGCTTATACATATAGGAGATCATGGTCTCGGTGCTTCCCTGAGGTCCGCCCTGTGTCAGGATCAATGTAAGGTTTGACATCATAAGCATTTTTGCTAATGAATTGCAAAGCAGGAAAAACAAGGTTGGTGAGATCAGCGGCATTACAATGGATACTGCCTGCTGCCATGCATTGGCACCGTCCAGTCTTGCAGACTCTGTTACTTCTTTTGACATGCCCCGGATCGCTGCCAGGATAAAGAGGAAATTGTATCCCAGATTCATCCATACCTGGATCACGATCAGCACCCACATAGCTGTGTTCCTATCGGAAAGCCATTTAATATTCAGTCCGGTAATGCTGTTTACGATTCCCAGCGTAGGGCTGAACATCAGTTCAAAGATCATGGCTGCTACAGATGTAGACATTGCCATAGGCAGTGAAAATAATGTTTCATAAATGGGTGATGCCGGTCTCTTTTTCGCTGCCATCATTGCCAGTATGAAAGACAGGCCCACTGTAAATGGCACCGTAAAAATGGCAAATTTTATGGAATTGAAAATGGACTGTATAAATTTGGAATTGGAAAATATGTTGATATAATTTTCAAAACCAATAAACTCTCTTACCTCTCCCATGGAGTTAAGCAGGAAGAAGGATTCAATAATGGTCTTGAAAAATGGGAAATACACAAAGATACCAAGCACGATAAAAGCAGGTGCCAGATAAAGAACTGGTTCTATTTTGTGGAACAATGTGGTCTTTTTTCTTCTTTTTGCAGTTTTCACGTTTTTTCTCCTATGATCATAAAATTCTGTGCTTCTAAAATCTTATGGCCGTAAAACAAACTTGTTAATGGCTTCTCTTACTCCCTCAGCCCGTTCCTTTGATGTTACATAATCTGCGATCTCTTTTAATTCCGGCTGTGCATTGGCTACTGCCACTTCCAGACCGGCGCTTTTTATCACTTCCATGTCATTGGTATGGTCACCGATAGCCATGACTTCTTCTGGCTTTATGTTTAAATATTCAAGTAAAGTCTTCATACCAGAAGCTTTGGAACATCCTTTTGCCACGATCTCCATGGAATACTGCTGATACTGGAAGAAGCTGAAATCACCATCCAGCTGTCTCATTTTCTCTGCGATCTCGCCGATGATCCCCCGTCTTTCATCATCTACGATATACACCTTGTGGACTTCTTGATCCCAGGTAGCTTCCGTATCTCCTAATGGTTCATCATAGCCGGAATATTTGTGTTCCCGGGCTTTTATCCAGGCTGTGCTTTCCACTGGCCGTTCCCGGTCATCGTAGCTGAAGATCACTGTAAAATCCGGATACTCTTTCATATATTTGCGGAACAGATCCTTAAATATACCTGCATACACCTTTTTCGCATAAATAAAAGTCCCTCTGTCATAGAGAATACTTCCATTGTTTGCAATGTATGGCGTGGTAAGCTCTGCTTCTTCTGCAAATACCTGGGCCCGGTAAGGCATCCTTCCTGTTGCCAGCGTGAATTTTACACCTGCCTGCTGGGCTTTTTTTATGACCTCTTTTGTTGCTTCATCCAGGTGCAGTTCCTTGTGTACCAGGGTGTCATCAATATCACAGAGGATCAATTTGATATCTGACATGTCTGCTTCCTTTCTAATCTAAGTGAAAGTGTTATTATTGTTAAGTTGTCTATATAATAATACTACTTGTATATAGTGTCAATGCAGCTGCAAACCTTTTAGATACTCTTTGCATAGCTTTTACATTCACGTTTTTCATTTACTTTGTCTTTACAATGCAATCGTATCTAATGCATAGGGAAATGTTTTTATCCTTGGATCCTTTTGATGCTTTTCCAAAAGCTGATCAAAATAAGTTACATCTTTTTCCAGAACGATTTTTTCATAGACCGCCTCCAGCTGTGGATGCTCTCTTTTAATCCATTCCATGACCCGTTTTTCCTGAATGGAGTCTTTGGCGCACTGGAGAGAGTCAATGTATACCGGGATCTCTTTGTCTAATTTTTCAAGAACCGGTTCCAGGTCTAAAATACCAGGACAGACCGGAGCCATGGTCGCCCACACGGTAAGTCCCATCTTCTTTAAAGTATTGGCAGCCTGAATTCCTTTATGTATGCCTTCTTTTTTCAGCCGCTCCATTTCCGGTATTCTTGCAAGCTCCGTAACGATCACTAACGGTGCTTTCATATTCTTTAAGATCTCTGCTTCTTCTAACAGAGCCGGTGATACAGCGGAGGTGGTGATAAGCAATGGGATCTGGTATTTATCAATGATCTTTAAACACTGCTCTGTCAGCCGGTACCTGGATTCCCATTCATTAAAAGGATCGCAGATGCTTCCCAGGTAGATCCATTCTCCCTTTGGCCAGGTTTTTAAGGCTTCTTCCAGCAGTTTCGGCGTTTTCAGCCGTATCTCCATATTGT
>JBNMGK010000298.1:0-3757 GCA_050872205.1 Enterocloster sp. | reverse complement strand
GAATTTCCGTTTGCAGCGACCGGATTTTTCTTCACATAGCTGATCTTGCCATTTTCATCTATCTTGTATACACGGTCCTCAATGGTAATACCAGCGCTTCCTTTCCCGGTTACGGGCTTTCCCAATGCAGTTACAAGATAGCATGCATTTCCGTCGATCTTTACCTGATAGCCTCCTTCAGAAAGCTCTGCCTCAATACCGGAAGTAGCTGCGTGGATCTTTCCGTCCTGGGCATAATAAATGGTTCCATCTAACACCAGATAGCCGTCTACATTTTCAGCAATGATCTCTTTTGTATTCTGTCCCGGCATCATACGCACCAGTACATCACATAATTCTTTTTCTTCATCGGAAAGGGAAGATTTTCTGCTCTCAGCCACTTTTGGAAGATAATATACATAATCGCCATAGGCTCTCAAAGAATTTTTCGTTGTTTTCTCCGGGTTCTTTTCATTTCCTAAAGGTTTTACCTTATTATCTACCGTTTTTTTATAAAGGATCGTCTTAAAAAGCCCGGTATCTTTGCTGTCCAAATAGCACCAGAACGCATTGGTCCGCACAAAGCTGTCCAAGTTTTCGCCCGTATCTTCTGGAACATAATTGGAATCAGGCTCAATATTTTTCAGATATCCTTTTACATCATGGCAGGTAAAGATCTGTCCTTCACTTTCCCACTGTCCTGTAGCCATGATCCCTTTTTCATCAAAATGATAGAGAAAACCTTTAATTTCCAGCCACTGATCCATAGCATATGTCTCTTCATCGATCTTATACTTCCAGCCTTCATCTGTCTCTTCCCACCCCAGCTGATTGTTTTCAGTTGTCTCAACCGCCGGTACTTCCAGTGTCCGCTGTTCGCTTTCTTTGGTCATATCCAGTTTCTCATAATCTGAATGGATCTTCCCAAAAACAACAACTACTACACTGATCGCCATGATCATAAATAAAATTGCAAAGATCACTAACAACGCAGTTTTAATACCAGATTCTTTTTTTCTTCTCCTCATACTGCTTAAGCCTCCTGTACATAAGATAAAAATATATGCCTGGAATCTGATTTTAAAGGCAAATAAACGAAAAAAGCGGCAAATCTCAATTTCTAAGATTTGCCGCCACTTTTCAAAGATGAGCGTGCGGGGATTCGAACCCCGGACAACTTGATTAAAAGTCAAGCTGTTTACGCTCATTTTTCCTTGTATTTACTAGGTTTCTCCACTTCATTGAAGATGAAATGAAGATATTTTGTAACGGCTTAGTAGGTTCCATTATAGCCTTGCACTTACAAATCTGTCAATTGGACAGACCTGGATAGTGGAGGGCACCGTCCTGATCTGGGGTAAGGACTACTGGTTCAGTTGCCATGCGACCGTCCTGGTTTAAGTAGTACCACTTGCCTTCAATGTTCTGCAGGCCTTTTAACATGACACCGTCAGGGCCGAGGTAATACCAGGATCCTTTATATTGGTACCAAACGTCATGGACCATCATTCCAGCGCCGTCAAACCAATACCACTTGTCTCCGTCCTGCTGCCACTCGTTAGAGGCATATTCCCCGGAACCGTCATGTTTATAGAAACGCCAGCCCCCGTTCTCCTGCTGCCAGCCAGTCTTAACTGTGACTGGTGTCAAAAATAGCTTTTTCTCTTCTTGGCGTCTGCGTGTGAGGCCAGATAATACCTTTCCGCCAGCTTTGTTATACTTCAGGATCTTAGCTGCTATCTCAGAACGGGTACGGGTGCCTTTGGCTGTCAGTCCGTCAATAGAACCAATGTTGTAGGCAAATGACACTAATGCATCAAATTCGTTCTGGTTCCAATTGTAAGCACTGTACTTGTCCACCTTGGGACCATACTTTCTGTCAACAGATTGTCTCAGCCAGTCATCTGCAGTAGCCTGACTAATCTGCAGGCCCTGGCAGATTGTTGTGCCAGTGATAGCTTTATCGGCGTTAGTAGTACCGTAGCCAATCGTCCAGACACCTACACTGTCTTGATATGCACTCAGTCTACATCCTTCAAAACGTTTTACTAAATTCAGCCCATTATCTGATATTTTCATAGCATTTCCTTTCTTCCAAATGGTATCTTGAAAAGATTTTCTGCATATGCTATAATGCCGTTAGGCAAAAAGAAATAAGGTGTCCACACTGGATACAAAACGAAAGCCCCTGAGTCTCAACCACTCAGGGGCTTTCTTCCTTATTTAAGCAGTTAGGCATCTGCAGGCTGGTTACCGACTACTTGCCGCCGTCCAACCATTTGATGATGTAGTGGCAAACTACACCAGCCGCAACAGCGACAATAAAAGAAATAAGGTTTTCCAAACTGGACACCCCCTTTCCTTACCGGTATAGGGGCGGTAACTTTGACATTATAACATATGTGCAATTTTTATTCTACTGATTTATTGCGACATCGCAAATGGTAGCCATGCCCCGGACTGCCTGCGGGAGATGTGTGGATCACCTTCTTCTACATCTTACTTACCTGTTTAATAACCTGATGCGCTCCGGTTGCTGCCAGGCCGGATACAATACCGATAGCAGCTGCATTGATTACATCTGTTGCCGGAAACTCTGGCATAAGATACATGCCAGCTACTCCCAGGATGCCACCGGTCACGCCACATACTACCGGAATGACTTCATCCTTAACCTTAGTGGTTGCCTTGCAAGCCATACCGCCCAAGTAACAAATTGCTGTGATTGCTGCTACACTTCCAATTCCAAAATCCATAATCTATACCTCTCTTTCTTCTATACCATATTCCCGCCGTTTCATTCTGCCATCCAGTTGCATGGCTTCATCATCCGTCAAAGTCGGAAGCTTCTCGCATGTCTTATATCCAACTTCGCAGTCTCCGTTACCACCAAGCCGTACATACGGATCATACAGATACTTGAGATTTCTACGCTCTTTCTGAGTGATTCCACCACGCTCAGCAAACTTGTCAGTTAAATACAGTAATTTATCATGACCGAGACCGAGGATCATGTCACGCATGCCCTTTGTCTCATCTGACTGTTTTTCCTTCTTTTTATCATGTCGGCTGATCAAGAATTGTATGAACGTAAACAAAGCGTTTGATCCAATTACTGCAATGACCACCTGTGATGTATCCATTTCTTTCATCTCCTCTCTGCAGGCATCCAAATGATCCATCTGCTCTGCCGTGTCAGCCCCACATTGTAGCGTGGTCGCTGCTCTCCAAAAGCTCTGTACCGGATCCAGTCATCCAAGATAATCCCAGCCAGACTTACTGGAAGCCACAACAGCATGTACTGAAGGCAAATCTGTCCCAAGACGCTACCAGGCATGTTGCTGTAGTCCCAAACGGCCCATCCCAACCAGAGATTAACCACACAACCAGTTAAGAATTCTAAAACTGTAATTCCCATTGCTCCTATTAAGATCTGCTGCCAAAGTGGTGTGTCCCAATGCAACACCTCATTAATCAAGCCTAGATAAACAAAGCATATTCCCCCTAAGATGAACATGCTCCAATGGCTCCAACCACGCCAGGCCAGCTCAATCAGCACATAGAGTAGGCCACCCACATCAGCTAAAAACAGATACTTATTAAGTAGTTTGTGCATCCGCATCATCTCCCGTCATAGCTGCTATCTGTACAAGATATGCTTTAAGGACCTCTGACTGATACTGTTCTGGTACATCGGCGCCGTAAAAGATACGCTGCAGTTCATCCACACTTTCTACGCCAGCTACCCACATATTGAGGGCATTGCAGTATGTAGTAT
>JBNMGK010000342.1:0-3160 GCA_050872205.1 Enterocloster sp. | reverse complement strand
GGTGTAGTTCAATGGTAGAACACTAGCCTTCCAAGCTAGATACGTGGGTTCGATTCCCATCACCTGCTTTTGTTATGCGCATTTTTAGGCTGCCCCATGATGTGAATCGAACCCGGGTTCGGTCTACACTCCGTTCCGGTCGGCGTTAAACAAGCGCCACTGGCGCTTAACGCCCCATCACCTGCTTTTTGTGTACGTATTTTTCTCACGCAACCTATTGACGATAAAAACAGAAAATAGTATACTGATACACAGATAAGTTCTTCGGGGCAGGGCGAAATTCCCTACCGGCGGTATAGTCCGCGAACCATGTTGCATGGCCGATCCGGTGAGATTCCGGGACCGACAGTAAAGTCTGGATGAGAGAAGAAGATGCGTCTGTTAAACTTCAATGTATTTCATTCATAGAAATGCATAAGAGAAACAGAGAATATCAGTAATCCTCGGATAGCTTGATCGGCTATCCGTTTTTTTATGCCTTTATGACCTGATATGAAAACGCATGATTCCTCAGAAGATGAACTTACGAAAATGGGATTTTTCAGATAGCAGGATCGATGCAGATATCTGAAAGAACCTGAAAGTATATTTCAGAACAGGGAGGAACATCATTATGGAAAGAAAATTGATGAACACGAAAAATGTAGTGCTTATGGGCATGTTCGGTGCTTTGGCTGCAGTGCTTATGCTGTTTGAAGTGCCGCTGCCATTTTTAGCACCAAGCTTTTACGGACTTGATTTTGCAGAAGTGCCTATGTTGGTAGGAACCTTTGCTTTAGGGCCGGCAGCGGGCGTTGTGATGCAGATCGTAAAAATCCTGATCAAACTGATCTTAAAGCCAACTTCCACCGGTTTTGTAGGTGAATTTGCCAATGTAGTTATGAGCTGCGCTTTGATCCTTCCAGCAGGCTTTATTTACCGCTATAAAAAGAGCAAGACCAGCGCCCTTGCAGGCATGGCAGTAGGAACCCTTCTTATGGCAGCTGCAGGTGTTGTAATGAACGCTCTGGTTATGATCCCTTTTTATTCCAATTTTATGCCTATTGATACCATTATCAAAGCAGGTGCAGCTGTAAATCCGGCAGTCAGCAGTGTATGGACACTGGCTATTTTCTGTGTAGGACCATTTAACCTGGTAAAAGGTGCCCTTACTTCTATGATCACTGCAGTGATCTATAAGCGTATCAGCGTTCTTATTCATGGAGCTTCCGGTTCCTATGGAGTGAAAAAAAGCAGCCTGAAAAAAGCGTAAAATGGGGCTGAAAATTAATTTGAAAAAAAATAAAAAATTTTTGAAAAAAGTGCTTGCATTTCCCGAAACCATGTGATAATATATAACACGTTGACACGGTAAGTGTGAGCGAATGAGTCTGTAGCTCAGTTGGATAGAGCAACGGCCTTCTAAGCCGTGGGTCGGGGGTTCGAATCCCTTCAGGCTCATTAGGCGAAAGCCTGATAAAAAAATATTGATGGTGGGTATGGCGAAGTTGGTTATCGCGCCAGATTGTGGCTCTGGAGGCCGAGGGTTCGAATCCCTCTACTCACCCTAATCCTCTTTCTGGAGCAGGAAGAGGATTTTTTAATATCTTACACTTTTGGGCTGTCGCCAAGCGGTAAAGGCACAGGACTTTGACTCCTGCATACGAGGGTTCGAATCCCGCCAGCCCAGTGACTATAGCAGCCAGATTTCAGTGAAAACAGAAGTCGGGCTGTTTTTAGCATATGGAGAAGGAGAATGACATGCAGATACTGGGGATTAACTTCAAGAGTAAGGCGGAACGGGAACAGGATGAGAAGAAATATAAAGACCGTATATTTCCCGGAGGAGAAAAAGAACGGGAGAAGATTTGCCAGGAATTAAAGAAACGACTTCCTGGAGAAGACGAAAAAGATCTGCTCATGTGCTATGTACATGTCAGGGATCAGATGACGGGAGCAGGACTTTCTTTTGAACAGGTGGTAAAAGAGGCGAAAGGGGCTCAGTGGCTTTCTTTTGCAGATGAGAAAACCTTTGATGCGATCCGGGAAGTGCTGGAATTAGTGCATGCAGATGCTGGTGAAAACATGGATAAAAATTAAATTTAAAATTTTTCAAAAAAGGTGTTGACAAAAAGCACATCCTTTATTATAATAATCTACGTTGCTGAGGAACACAGCAGGCAACACAAACAAATGCGTCGGTAGCTCAGCTGGATAGAGCATACGGCTACGGACCGTAGTGTCGGGAGTTCGAATCTTCTCTGGCGCACTGGAAAGCAGATTCTTCGTGAATCTGCTTTTTTTGTTGCCACGCATATCGAGGAGGCGCCAGTGGCGCGTCCGCTGATTTCTATAACCAACAGAGGATGGAAAAAAGAATGACAAAAGCAGTCTGGATGCTTCACGCAAAGAAAGCAGATTTTAATGGTCTGGCAGCAAGATTTCATATCAGCCCCATTACCGCCCGCATTATCAGAAACCGGGATATTACAGATATAAGTGAATTTGACAAGTACTTAAATGGAAGTTTAAAGGATCTGTATGAGCCACGGCTGCTCCCGGATATGGAAAAGGCTGTTTCTATATTAAAGGAAAAGATAGAAAGCGGTGTCAGGATCCGGATCGTGGGAGATTATGATATTGACGGTGTGTGCTCTACCTGCATCCTTTATAAAGGCCTGAGCCGTGTAGGCGCAAAGGTGGATTATGTGATACCGGAGCGCATTAAGGACGGCTATGGCATTAATGAACATATTATTGAAAAAGCAGCTGCAGACGGTATTCACATGATACTTACCTGTGACAATGGTATCGCAGCCATTAACCAGATCGCAGAAGCAAAGAAGCTTGGGATGACGGTGGTGGTAACAGATCATCATGATATCCAGGCAGATGAGGCTTCGGGAACGGAGATCATGCCTCCTGCAGACGCTATTGTTAATCCAAAGAGAAAAGACAGTAAATATCCTTTCAGCGAGATCTGCGGTGCTATGGTGGCTTATAAGCTGATCCAGGTGCTCTATGAGGAATATGGCATTGACCGTCAGGAATGGCTGGATATGCTGGAGCTGGCGGCCATTGCTACAGTAGGCGATGTGATGAAGCTTAAGGATGAGAACCGTATTGTAGTAAAAGAGGGCCTTAAGAAGCTGGCAGATACAAAGATCCAGGGGCTTGTAAG
>JBNMGK010000176.1:0-5693 GCA_050872205.1 Enterocloster sp. | reverse complement strand
CAATGCCTTTTTCGGCGCTGCCGATCACTGCTGCTGGTATTCCCTGCGCACTGAGGCTGCGTACCATCTGGCCGCCTCTGTCGCATGCCAGAATCACGCAGTTTTCACTGAAAAGGCGGTATGGATTGACCTCAAAGATCTCACATACCTCAACTACTGCCTGTTTCATAGGGATCATGCGCAGATCAATGTCTACGCCCACGTTATAAATACCGGATAAATTCCAGACTGCTGTGAGAATGCCGCCTTCTCCTGCGTATTCCCAGGCTGTAACTGGACAATTTTTCTGTTTTAATTCATTTTCAAGCCACTCTTTTACGCTGTAGCTGTCTTTTTCTTCCAGGCATCTGAGGAAAGAAGGGGCAAAATGTCCTTCCAGTTTTTTCCTTTTTTTCTGGAAGATCTGTCTGGCTCCGGCCATACCGGCATATCCGGCTGCTACCAGATCCTGACCTGGCTTTATAAAGCCATCTCTTTTTTCAAATCCGCCCGGACCCTGTCCTGCTGTTCTCATGGATTTTCCTCCTGTGCGGGACTGGCCGGGCTTTCCGCACCAGCATTGTCCCCCGCGGGCTGCGCTGCAGTAGTGGGAACAACTCCCGGTCCGCCATTTTCTCCTGTAACTGCTTTATGTTCCGCCTCTGTCTGTGCCGGTTCTGTAGCTGCAGTTTCAGGTGTATTATTTTCTCCTGTTTCAGGTGTTGTGGCCGGTGCTGCCGGCTCCGGTGCAGGTACAGGCGCTGCCTGGGCTGGTCCTACACGGTAAATGGCCTTGGAAGCATTGTAGGTATCCTCATTTAAAAGGGTACGCTCCTGTTCCACGCCGTCTACAGTCACTACCTTCCAAAGCCTGGACTTATAGCCGGTATGGGCGGACTGTACTTTTACCTTTGCACCTGGCGCAAGGCTGTTGTCCGTGATCAGCTGCGGCTCTCCCGGGTTGGTGGTGCCCACAGTCTCTGAAACATATTCCACCTGTCGGTTAGAAGGTCTGGTCTCTTTTCCATAAATAGTAAAGGTCAGCTTCTTTCCAGATGTATATCCTTCGATATATACAGGTGTACTGTAATTATTCTTAATTTTAATGTCTTTATAAGTGCCTGCAATAGCTGCGTCCATAGAAGGTTTTACATAGCCTACGATCATGGAATGGTTCTGTCTCTGAACGATCTCCATTTCCGCCTGCAGAGCCGCGTCATACAGTGTAGTAGCGATCTGGCAGACACCGCCGCCAATGCTGTCCACTACCTGGCCGTTTTCATAGGCTGCAGCTGTCTTATAACCATTTTCCAGTGTAAAAGGCTGTAAGCACTCATAGCCGGAGATCACCTCTCCCGGCATAAGTACATGTCCGTTGATCTTTCCCGCGCCAACTGCAAGGTTGGTGGAACGGGCTGCGCCGCTGCTGGAAAAATCGGTAGTGCAGGTTCCTAAGACATCTTCTATGGTTTTAAGGTCATCAGAGATAATAGCCGGCTGTTCTTCTGTGATCACCGCCTGGACAGTAATCTCACTTCCTGAGTCTTTCAGACCTTCAAAAGCTGTATTTAAAGCGGAAGCCGTGGCATCTGCATCCACGACTTTTCCTAAAACAGACTCTGTGATCACAAATGCTCCGTTTTCCCTGCGGATAGACGCATCCTGAGGCTGTGTCAGTACTCCATCGCAGTGGGTATCTACAAAATCCCTGATCTTATCCGGATCAGCTGCTGTCTGGACAAAAACATCCACAGGTGCTTTTTCCAGATCCTTTTTGTTCATATACTGACGGATCAGGCTTCCGCCTACATAGCTTTTCAGCTCTTTTTCGGCTTCTTCCTGATTGCTCCAGTGGATGCCCAGTTCTCCGGCTGTGGTCTCTGCTTTTTTGTCCTCAATGGTTAAGACTACGGATACATCAGCCTGTTTTTTCACTTTTTCTTCTGCTGTATGCAGGGCATCTTCCCATGTTTTTCCCGCCAGACTTTCCCCGTCTGTGCTGATACCTTCCGGGAATACCGGTGCCGCCCATGCGTTCATGGGAAGCACCCATAAAGCCCCGGCAGTAAATGCTGCGAAAAGGCCTGCTTTTAATGTCCTGTTTCCCATAAATTCTCCTAAACTTTTACCGTTTTAATCAATACAACATTTAATTAGTACATTAATGCGCTCAGTGCCATTGGTACGATCATAGCAAGTACCAGGATTACAACGATAACAGTAGAAATGATCTTCTTTACTTTAGGATCTCTCATATTTAACATTTTATCACCTCATTTATTCTGTGGCTTCACCCGTCCGTACTGGAGGATGATCTTATCGATGAGCCTGGAAGCATCGCTCCGGCTTATATCATCTAACTGCACAGTTATGTCTATTCTATGACATTTTAATAAATCCTGCAAGTATTCTTTTTGCCTTTTCGTTGCTGGCTGCTGCCGTTTCATCCGGCAGTTTAAAGGGGTTGTCACAAAGAGTTCCGGCTGTTCTTCTCCGTGAAGCGTGACCAGCTTCTGATACAGGAAATGGGCGGATAATGCATCGGCCTCTGCCCGGTGGGCTAACGGCTGCTCGATCTGGTAATAGGTGCAGGCATTTCCCAGATTTTTCTTTTCCTGCTCCGGCATCAGTTTCCGGCACAATTTCAGGGTATCCACCGCCTCACATTCAAATTCCAGTTTCTGGTTTACCGCCGCCTGTTTTAAGAAACTGTAGTCAAAACGAATGTTGTGGCCTAAAAGGGGCAGATCTCCGATAAATTCCAGCACTTCCCCAATGATATCTTCGATCACAGGGGCATCTTTTAACATGTCATCGGTAATGCCAGTTAATTCCACTACCCGCTCTGTCAACGGCCGTTTTGGATTTACCAGAGTCACAAAACGGCCTGTGATCTGTCCCTGTTCTACTTTTAAAGCGGCGATCTCCGTTATTTTCTCCTTCTTCGGCTCCAGACCTGTGGTTTCCAGGTCCAGGGCAATGTATGAGTCGGTCATTTTTGCATGTCCTTCCTAAAATCAAGTTTAAATATATTCAGAATTTTTCTGATTTTTGTATTTTTCCTGTTTAATCTGTTTTTTGTGTTTCTTTAAAAACTACTGGTGCCTCACATGCCGGACACCACTGTTTTAAAAAGCAGTTTCCGCAGTCCGGCTTTCTGGCTGTACAGATCGTCCGTCCTAAGGTAATAATATGGATGTTCCAGAGGATCCAGTGATCTTCCGACAGTACCTTCATCAGATCCGCCTCGATCTTTTCCGGCTCTGTCTCTTTCGTAAGGCCCAGCTTCCTGGAAATGCGCTTTACATGGGTATCCACCACAATACTTGGCACATGGTAGATATTTCCACGGATCACATTGGCTGTCTTCCGTCCTACTCCAGCCAGCGTAAGGAGATCTTCCAGTTTTTCCGGCACAACGCCGCCATATTCTTCCACCAGCCTTTTCGCGCACTGGATAATGTTCTTGGCTTTCATATGATAAAATCCAATGGAACGAATGTCCTGTTCCAGTTCTTTTAAGTCTGCCGCCGCAAAGTCTTCCAGCGTTGGATATTTCTTAAAAAGATCCGCTGTTACAATGTTAACTCTGGCATCTGTACACTGGGCGCTTAAGATCACCGCGATGAGCAGCTGCCATGGGGTCTCGTAGTTTAAGTAGCAGATGAAGTCGGTGCCGTATTCTTTGTCTAAAGCCGATAATATATGAGAGATCCGCTCTTTTAACTTTTCCGTCATTTTGATCATGTTTGTTTCTATCCCTTTATCTTAATTTCAATTCTATTTCACGTTAGTTTCATATCTTACTTTGCATTTTACAATTCAACCGCCTGTGTCTATAATAAAGGAAAATGTGGAAAAGGTAAATGTTTGAGAAAATAAATGTTCGAGAAGATAAAAGAGGATAAAATATGCAGTCAAAGAAAGACCTATACCAGATCGGTGAAGTGGCCCGTCTGTTTCATTTAAGCATCAGCCTGCTGCGCCATTATGACAAAACGGGACTGGTGACACCGGAGTATACAGACCCGGACACCGGATACCGGTATTACAGCATCCGTCAGTTTGAATGTTTAAATACTATCCGTTACCTGCGGGCATTAGACATGCCACTGGATGAGATTGGGGATTTTCTCCATAACAGGGACACCGGACGCATCCAGGAGCTTTTGTCAAAACAGCTGGTGCAGGTGCATAAAAAGCAGCAGGAGCTGGCTGTGATCGAGCATCAGATCAAAAACCGTTTAAATCAGATCCAGGGGGCACTTTCCTCTCATCCGGGGGAGATCTTTTTAGAGAAAAAGCCGCCTCTGCAGCTGGCCTGCATGAAAAAGCAGCTGAACCCGGAAAATTATCTGGATCTGGAGTATTCGATCCGGGAAATGGAACAGGGAAACAGCCCTGCTTCTATTTTCCTGGGAAAAGTAGGAGTAGGGCTGTTTTATGACTCTTTAAAGGCACATCGTTTTAAGCCTTATGATTTTGTTTTTATCATTTTGGAAGAGGATGATCCTATCAATGGTCAGGTCATCCGCATCCCGGAAAGCACCTGGGCCATTGTCCGTTTTCACGGAAGCCATGAGCAGGCGCCGGGATTTTACGAAAAACTTCTGTCCTATTTTAAGAACGAAGGACTTGCCCCAGAAAGCTTTGCACTGGAAATGACACTTATCGACTATGGTCTTACCCATGACCAGTCCCAGTTTATCACAGAGATCCAGATCCCCTTAAACCCGGACTGTCCGGGCATTATAGCTTAATGGATCACGTTTTTTGTAATCAAACAGCAGATAAGTTCCGTCTCTTAATGGCTCCAAATGAGCCATTTTTGCCATTTGCCTGGAGTCGTAGCCTTCGTATCCGGACAGATATTTTGGCGTTTTCTCTTCTTTCTGGAAAAATTCACGGACAAAGTCTTTGGAGCTGCTTAAATCTCTTGCAAAGGTTGGGCGGCTCTTTACATTTTCACGAAGATACAAATCAGTCATTAGCAGGTCGCGGTATTTTTCCAGTTTTTCAGAAACACCACCCGTTTCCAGCTCTCCCTGTGTTTCACTTTTTCCATTTTTCCCCAGTTTCTCCTGTATCATCTTCCAGAGGATCTCGTATCTGGCAATGCGGCTGTGGCTGATGCCAAACAGATGATTTCGGTTGTAATAACCTGCCATAAAGGAAAACATTTCATAGGGAGTATCAAATTCTTTTTCCAGTTCTTTTAAGGTACAGGTAAACTGGCGGCTGTTGTAATGAACCTCCGTCATTTCTTCAATGTCTTTTAATTCCAGAACATCCCCATAGGAAACCCATTTGGTGCGCAGCACCTCATAAGGTGGCGCAGCGCTGTAAAGAAGATCACAGTCCGGGATCAGTTCTTCCATATAAGAACCTTTTAATATCTTTAAAAAGCCTAACTGCAGCTGCTCCGGCTCCATGGAATATACGTCATTAAAGGACTGTTTAAAACGCTTTAGATCTTCCCATGGAAGTCCAACGATCAGATCTAAATGCTGGTGGATATTGTGCCAGCTGTTAATGGTTTCTGTGATCTGGCGGATCTCTTCAATATCTGTCTTTCGTCGGATCGTCTCCAGTGTTTTTTCATTGGTAGACTGGACACCGATCTCTAACTGTACCAGACCCGGACGCATGGTGGAAAGCAGATCCAGCTCGTCTTTGTCTAATAGGTCCGCTGCGATCTCAAAATGGAAATTGGT
>JBNMGK010000070.1:0-10279 GCA_050872205.1 Enterocloster sp. | reverse complement strand
CCGTTCCCAAAAGGCCCAGGATCGCCCCTTCCATATGCTCCGGGCTGATCATTTCTGCGCTCTCATGTAAATGATTAGATTGAAACATATGCACGATCACGTCACATTGAAAATACATGCTGTCAAACGTTTCCTTCAGCACTACCAGCACTTTTCCCAAAATATCGGAATTAAAATGATAGGGCCAGAACAGCCCGATCGTTGGAACCTGTTTTGCGTTTTTTCTCAGTTTCCTGGCCTCTTTATTGGGCCGGTAATTTAATGTATCCATGGCATTATGCACCTTCTGCCAGGTCTGCGGGCTGACACGGCGCTGTTCCATGGTTGTGTTTAAGACCAGAGATACAGTTGAGACCGATACTCCAGCCAGTTTTGCTACGTCTTTTATTGTTGCCATTTATATTATTTTCCTCCCTTTTACAGCCACAACACTTCCACCTTGTCTCCCGCATTCACCGGTCCGCTTCCTGCCGGAATATCGATCAGGCAGTTGCAGCCTACCATGCTTCGCATCTGTCCATTTGCCTGCTGGTCTGGAAGCCAGACTTCTTTTCCTTCTGCTTTTCCCCTGAGGAAACGGCGTTTTTTGCTGTTTTTTGAGAAACCTGTCACAGCAGTAAGAGTTTCCCGGCGCAGCTTCAGATCCGGATCACCCATTTTTAATGACAGGATCTCACGTACAAACATTTCAAATGGGATCGCAGCAGAAAATGGATTGCCGGAAAGTCCAATAAACAAAACTCCGTCTTTTTCCGCTGCCAGCGTAGGCATTCCCGGTTTAATGGCAATACCATGAAACAGTATCCTGGCTCCAATGGAAAGCAGCGCTTCTTCTGTCAGATCCTTTTGCCCTACGGAAACACCACCGGTGGTAACTACCAGTTCCGCCTGGCTGGCCGCTTCTTTTAAAGCCTCAGTCATAACATCCAGCTCATCTCCCACAGTCCGGCTCATCATCACCTGGGCGCCTAACTGGTGTAAACGTGCTTTCATGTATACAGTATTGGTATTATATATTTTTCCAGGAGTCAATGGTGTCCCCGGCTCTACTACCTCGCTGCCGGATGAAACAACTGCAGCTTTTACCCGCTCATAAACAGGCAGCTCCATAATGCCGTTTCCGCTGGCAACAGCCAGAGCCGCTGCATCAATCTTTGTACCTTTATGGAGCAGGATATGGCCTTTTTTGTACTCTTCTCCTTTAAAGCAGATGCAAAAGCCAGGTTCTACTTCTGTATAGATCTGAACCGTTTCTTCCCCTTCGTCTGTATCTTCCTGGCGGAGAACACAGTCAGCGCCTGCGGGTATCATGGCACCTGTCATAATACGGATCGCCTCTCCCGGCTTTACCTCTGCCTCTGTGAAATCCCCGGCATATACTTTTCCTGTTACCTTTAAGCATACCGGCTGCTCTTTAGAAGCGCCAGCACTGTCCCTAGCCTGAAATGCATATCCGTCCTGTGCAGACCGGCTGAAAGGAGGCATATCAAGGAGCGCATACACATCTTGTGAAAGTACCAGCCCCAGACATTCTTCCAAAGGTTTTCTCTCTGTTTTTCCCTGTGTTACATGATCCATAAGGATATTAAGTGCCTGTTCCAGACTGATGCGCATGACCGTTCCTCCTGTTTTTGCTTATGTTTTCTTGAAATCTTTCGTATTATATCAAATTTCTTTCGTATATTCTTGCTGTTTGTATATCGTTTCACAAAATATTATACCTGAAATAAAGCACCTGTCAATTCAGCAATTGTGTAAACTGATGTAAATAAAAGTTTGCATTTCTATTATTTTTCTTAATCATCCTGCGCCCACATATACAGCAAAAACCACGCTTTTTCTTATTTTTCTCAATTTGGCATCATTTTTGCTCTTAATGATAACAGAAACTGGATCGTATATCCAATACAGAGAGGAGAATGCATATGTCATTACCAAAAAGAATTGAAATTACAGAAGTAGGCCCAAGAGACGGCTGGCAGAACCATAAAGCTATGATCATCCCAACAGAGGTGAAAGCAAAATATGTGAAAAAAATGATCGATGCCGGCGCTGATAAGATCGAGGTTACCTCCTTCGTTAATCCAAAAGCCGTTCCACAAATGGCAAATGCCAAGGACCTGGTTGCCCTGGTACAGCCTTACGCAAAAGAAAAAGGATGTCAGACCATCGGCCTTGCTTTAAATAAGCGTGGCGTAGATGATGCAGTAGCTGCCGGTGTAGACTATGTTGGTTTCGGTATTTCCGTCAGCGAAGAACATAATAAACGCAATTCCAACCGTACAGTAGAAGCTTCCCTGGAAGACTTTAAGAACCTGCGCCAGCAGACAGAGCAGGCTCCTATGTTCTTAGCTTTAATGTGTGTATTTGGTTCCCCATTTGGAGATGAGATCAGCTTAGAGCGTGTAGTAAAGATCTGCGAAGAAGCACAGAAGCTGGGTGTCCATGACTTCGGCCTTGCAGATACCCCAGGTGTCAGCAATCCGGAACATACCCGCAAGGTGCTGCGCTATTTAAAGAATTATCTTGATTTTGACCACGTATCCATCCACCTTCATGACACCAGAGGCATGGGCCTTGCAAATGCTTATGTAGCAATGGAAGAAGGTATTTATAAGTTAGACGCTTCCTTAGGCGCTATGGGCGGCTGTCCATTTGTTCCTGGAGCAAAGGGAAATATCGCTACAGAAGACCTGATCTATATGGCCAATGATATGGGTATTGAAACAAAGTATAACCTGGATGCAGCTGTAAAGACTGCCATTGAAATGGGCGAAGAGATCCATGCAGACATCGTCAGCAGCATGGCTAATCTGTGCCAGAAGAAAAATTAAATTGTTATAGCCATTATCTCATTTTCGAGTTGCCATCATTCAATATATTTGCAATAGGATGCTGTGAAACAGTTTTTTTCTGTTTTGCTGCATCCTGTTTGCGTTTTACCAATATTCTGTGTACAATGTTTTTAAATCCTGTATATCAATATCAGGAAAATAATTATCATGGAACGATCTGATACCGTTCCCATAAGTTCAGAGGTATATATATGTACACCATCGCATTTTTGGAAGCCAACCAATGGCTCTTAGAACGGACCCAGGCTCTGTTTGAGAAAGAGATAAAAGATAAAAAAGTAATTGTAAAGAAAACGGAGATTTACAACGAAGAACCCGTAGAACAGGCGGTCCTTGCTTCTGTTTTTCCGGAAAAAGGAAGCCCGGCACTGTCCCAGGTAGCCCAGCGCTTAAAAAGAGATGCTGACAGCCTGATCCGTAAAGGAGCAAATGCCATTATCGCAAGAGGCGGTATTTATCAGGACTTAAAAGACCAGAACTTAAGTGTACCTGTGATCCGGTTGGGGATCAGCCATTCTGATATTTTAAGTGCCTTAAACCAGGCGGTTGAGAAAGGATATAAAAAAGCCTATCTTATTCTTCACGAAGAAATACCCTTTAATCCTGAGGAATACAAAAACCTTATCCGTATACAGGTAATACGCCACAGCTACCGCACTCTGGATGAGTTAAATTATATTCTGGAAGAGCTGGAGATTGATGAACATACCGCCCTTGTAGGAAGCGGCGCTATCCGAAACATCGAAGAACCTTACAGCCACCAGGTCATCAATGTACAGGTTCAGGAGATCACCCTGATGCAGGCTTATCAGCAAACGGGTAAGATCTTAAAGTCCATGGAGCAGGAACAGCAGAAGAACAATCTGTTAGAGTCTATTATGAGCCATGTAGACGAGGGCGTTATCATTCTGGATATGGACGGACGCATCCTGCATTTTAATAAAAAATCAGAGGAACTGTTAAAGGTACGCCAGGAAAATGCCTGTACCTGTAAGATCCGGGATCTGATGCCCACTTATCCTTTAAAAACAGTCCTGGCAATGTCCCCCGATGATGTAAACAATACGGTTATCCCTTATAATCAGAAGAACCTGGCTGTGACCACCGCCCTTTTCAATCTGGACCAGCGGCAGAAGCAGCTGATCCTTACAGTCCAGGATGTTACCAAGCTGCAGCAGTTGGAACAGAAGGTACGAAACATGCTGGCGAAAAAAGGGCTGAATGCAGATTATCATTTTAATGATATTATGACAAAGGATAAAGGCATGAAGGCTGTGATCGCCCAGGCAGAACGTATTTCTGATTTTGACGGTTCTGTTCTTATCTTCGGTGACAGCGGTACCGGAAAGGAGCTGTTTGCCCAGAGTATCCACAATGCCAGCAGCCGTAAAAACGGACCTTTTGTGGCTGTAAACTGTGCGGCCATCAGCGAAAGCCTTCTGGAAAGTGAGCTGTTCGGCTACGTAGGAGGCGCTTTTACAGGAGCCAGCAAAGAAGGAAAAGCAGGTCTTTTTGAACTGGCCCACAAAGGAACTATTTTCTTAGATGAGATCAACAGCATGTCCTTAAACCTACAGTCAAAGATCCTGCGTGTATTAGAGCGCAAGGAAGTCATGCGTGTAGGTTCTGACTATGTGATCCCCTTAGATGTAAGGGTCATTGCCGCCAGCAATCAGAACCTGGTGGAACAGGTAAAGGAAAAAGAATTCCGCCAGGACTTATATTTCCGTTTAAATACCTTTGAGCTGCACATTCCTACTTTGAATGAACGCTCCGGCGATGTGCTGTATCTTTTTAAACACTTTCTGGCGGAACAGGAACACTGCCCGGAGGAAGATATTACTCTCTCACCGGAATTTACCACCCTGCTTGAGGCCCACGACTGGTGGGGAAATGTACGTGAATTAAGAAACACCGCTCTCCGCTACTATGCTTTTAAGGGAGATAACAGCCGTCAGGAGATCCTGCGGCCACAGGTGGAGGCTGGGCCTGATCTGGTGGCTAGCGACTTGAAGATCGACCTGAAGGAGTTAAATAAGACAGTAGAAACCCTGGTGATCCAGTCCATGTTAGATAAAAACATGACCAAGACCGATATTGCCCAGGCACTTGGCATCAGTCGCCAGGCATTATTTAAAAAACTGAACCCGTAGTATTTTTTATCCTTCCGCCCGCTACTTTCGAAGCGGCCATGATCATTTTCGTAAACTTAAGACAACTAAATTTTACATAAGACCATTTTTCAAAGGTTTTCCCAGCTGCAAAAGCTGTAAAAAACCGCAGAAAATGGTCTTTTTTTATTGAGAAAAAAAGTTGGCACGACTTTTGCTTTATATATTAGTGTAAACGAAATCAAACAGTGATCCAGACAGCCGGAGGTGAAAAAATGCAAAAAAACAATTTCCTATTTCTTGGAGAAGCGGGAAGCGGGAAAAGCGAAGTCGCTGTTAATTTTGCAGTGGAATTAAATAAGCTTGGCACCAAAGAGGTCCACTTCTTCGATATGGATATGACAAAACCATTGTTCCGTTCCAGAGATCTGAAGGAACGCTTGGAAAACATGGGGATCCATTTTCACTATGAAGAGCAGTTTATGGATGCGCCGGTGATCACAGGCGGCGTCCGGCAGTGTTTAAAGTCTGATGACTGCTTCGTTGTAATGGATATTGGCGGCGGCGATGTTGGAGCCAGAGCCGTAGGCGGTTTTGCTCCTCTTTTAAACAGAGAAGACACCACTGCCTACTACGTATTAAATGCCTATCGTCCATGGTCCACAGATATTGACCAGATCGACAAGACCATGGCCCTGATCCTTGGTGTATCCCATATCCATTTAGACCAGATCCACCTGGTCAACAATCCCAACACAGGACTTCACACGACCCTTGAGGAATTTATCACAGGCAAAGAAAAAATGGAAGAAATGGTATCCCCTTATAAGCCCATTGAATTTACCTGTATCCGCAAAGAGTTATTAGAAGATGCTAAAAAGCTGTGCGATACCTCTCTTATGCCATTGGAATTATATCTTACATATCCATGGGCAACAGAAGGAGTCGCAGCTGCTTATGAATAAGGAGGAATGAAAAATGGCAGAAATCAAAGTAGTGGCAGAACGCTGCAAAAGCTGCGGCTATTGCGTAAAGTTTTGTCCTAAACAGGTTTTAGAAATCGGTACCGATGTGAACTCAAAAGGCTATGAATATGTAAAGCCGGTACATATGGAAAACTGCATCGGCTGCTGCATGTGCGGCCGCGTATGTCCAGACGGCGCTATCGAAATTTATCGTTGATCATAGGAGGAAAATAATTATGTCCAGAGTATTTATGAAAGGCTGTGAGGCTATTGCTGAAGCAGCAGTAAGAGCCGGATGTCGTTTTTTCGCCGGATATCCCATTACTCCACAGAATGAGATCCCGGAATATTTTGCAAGAAGACTTCCTGAGGTAGGAGGACATTTCGTTCAGGGTGAATCTGAGGTTGCTTCTGTAAATATGGTTTACGGAGCTGCATCTGCCGGTGTACGTGCCATGACCTCTTCTTCCAGCCCGGGTATTGCTTTAAAGAGTGAAGGTATTTCCTACTGCGCTTCCGCACGTATCCCAATGGTGTATGCAAACATTTCCAGAGGGGGGCCTGGTGTTGGTTCTATCCAGCCTGCACAGATGGATTATTTCCAGGCTACCAAAGCTTCCGGAAACGACGGTTTTGAGATGATGGTATTCGCTCCATCTACGGTTCAGGAAGCAGTAGACATGACCTATAAAGCATTTGATTATGCTGACAGAGACCGCAACCCGGTTCTCATCCTTGCAGACGGCGTGATCGGAACCATGATGGAGCCGGTAGAGCTTCCTGAAATGAAGAGTGAGGAAGAGATCGCTGCGATCCGTGAGTCCAAGAAGAAATGGGCCTGCATCGGCCACCCACTTGATTACGCAAACAGAGCATGGATCGAGCCAGGACACTGGAAAACCAGTGATATGCAGAAAGCAAATGAAGATGCTGCTGCTATGTACAAGTCCTGGGAAAAAGAAGCACAGGCTGAGGAATATCGCTTAGAGGATGCTGAAGTAGTGATCGCTGCTTATGGTATCTGCGCAAGAATTGGCAAGTCTGCTGTTGACCTTTTAAGAAAAGAAGGAATCAAGGCCGGACTGATCCGCCCGATCACTGTCCACCCATTCCCATATGAGGCATTTGACCATATTCCTTATGAAAATGTAAAGGCCATTCTGGATGTGGAAATGTCCATTCCGGCACAGTTTGTAAAGGATGTGGAAGTGGCAGTTAAGGACCGCTGTCCAATTAAGACCTGTCTCTGCTCCGGTGGAAATATCATGACCCGTGAAGCAGTGATCCAGGCTGTAAAAGACATCTGCAATCAGCAGGAGGTGTAATTATGGAACAGATCTATGGAAGAACAAAAACCATTCAGGAAGATAAAGTTTCCGGGTTCTGTCCCGGATGTATGCACAGCACCGTCATCAAACTGATCGGCGAGGTGCTGGAAGAAATGAACCTGGTAGATAAAGCTGCCTGTGTACTTGGTATCGGATGCTGTGGTCTCCATATGGACTACATCGCATATGACAATATAACGGCGCCCCATGGACGAGCTTGTGCAGTGGCGACCGGAATCAAGAGGACTAATCCCGACAGTCTGGTGTTCACTTACCAGGGCGATGGCGATTTCGCCTCCATCGGACTGGCAGAGTCCATCTCAGCGGCAAACCGAGGCGAAAATATTTCCGTTATCTTCATTAATAACGGTATTTACGGAATGACCGGCGGACAGATGGCACCTACAACACTGATCGGCATGAAAGCTTCTACTGCCCCCAAAGGACGTATTCCTGAGGAACACGGCTATCCGATGCATATGTGTGAGATCCTCAACCAGTTAACCGCTCCTGCCTATCTGGAACGCACCAGCTGCAATACTCCTGCAAACGTATTGAAAACAAAGAAGGCCATCAGAAAAGCGTTCCAGAACCAGCTGGACGGCAAAGGCTTCTCCATGGTAGAGATCGTTACCAGCTGTCCTACCAACTGGGGACTTGATCCGTTAAAAGCACTGGATTATATCGAAGAAAAAATGCTGCCTGAATTCCCTCTTGGGGTTGTTCGTGACAGATAAGGAGGATTTGAGCATGGAAACAAATTTATGTGTAGCCGGTTTCGGCGGTCAGGGAGTTATGACTCTTGGAAAGTTCCTTGCGTCTGCTACCTGCGATTCTACAGACAAAAACGTAACCTTTTTTCCCTCCTACGGTGCTGAGCAGCGCGGAGGAACCGCAAACTGTTTCGTAGTTATCTCTGACGAAGCAATCGGAGCTCCTTTAGGAGATGTAATGGACGATCTGATCGTTATGAACGGTCCGTCCTTAAATAAGTTTTTATCCACATTAAAACCAGGCGGAACCTTATTTATCAACAGTTCCATTGTAGATGATAACATTGACCGTGATGACATCACCATTGTAAAGGCACCTGTTACAGAGCTGGCCCTGGAAATGGGAAATGCCAAGGTTTTAAACGTTATCATGCTGGGCGTGTATATTGGATACAAAGAAGTGGTAGCTCCGGAAGTTGTATGGGATACCATTGAACATAAGTTAGGCAAGAAGCCGAAGCTGCTGCCTTTAAACAAAGCAGCATTTGAAAAGGGTCTGGAGATCGGACGCAGCCAGAAGGGCTGATCTGATCGGTCCACACCCTGTCAGGTCAGGTTTTACACCCCCGCCTTTCCGGCGGGGATATCACAAACTAAAAGGAGAGCAAAAAAATGGCAGAAGGATTATTAAACGGTATCAGAGTATTGGACTTTACAGACTTTTTAGCAGGACCTTACTGCGGCATGTTCTTAGCTGACATGGGCGCTGAAGTTATCAAGGTAGAGAATTTAAGGGGCGGCGGCAACTTTGTCCGCAATGCACGTCCAAAGGAGAAAGTAACCGGACGCAGCATGTATTTCCAGAACTTAAACAGAAATAAAAAAGGCGTTGCCCTGGATTTAAAGACAGAGTCCGGCAAGAAATTATTTGCTGAACTGGTAAAATCTGCAGATGTTTTAGTAGAAAACATGCGTCCAGGCGTACTTCCTAAACTGGGCTTCAGCTATGAAGTATGCAAGGAATTAAATCCTGGTCTGGTATACGCTTCTATTTCCGGTTTCGGACAAACCGGCGCTTATTCCAAGCGTCCTGGCTATGACCTGATCGCACAGGCAATGGGCGGCGCTATGAGCATTACCGGATGGCCGGACGGAGAGCCAACCAAGGCCGGACTTGCTGTAGGCGATATGTTCGCAGGCTTAAACTGCGTTATCGGTATTCTGGCTTCCCTGTTAAAGAGAAAAGAGAGTGGTATTGGTCAGAGAGTAGACGTGGCTTTAGTAGACAGTATCGTTTCTTCTATGGAGAAAAACCTGATGCAGTATGTACACGAGGGAACCATTCCTCAGAGAATCGGTAATAAGTACCTTACTTCTGCTCCATATGACTCTTACCGCGCAAAAGATACTTCCTATGTAATTGCAAGCGGTACAGATGCTCACTTTGTAAAGCTTTCTGCAGGTCTTGGCATGCCGGAGCTGGCAGAAGATCCAAAATTCTGCGATACCCCAAGCCGCAACGCAAATGCTGCTGAATTAAAGGAGATCATTGAAAAATGGTCCGCTGACAAGACCGCTATGGAGTGTGTGGATATTATTAATGAGATCGGCATTCCTGCAGCTCCTATTTACAACTGCAAGGATGTATGCGAAGATAAAAACATCACAGAAGGACGTCAGATGTTAGTAACTGTTCCTCATCCAGAAGCAGGTGATCTGACCGTCATCGGCAACCCGATCAAGATGGATGTTTATCCATGCCAGTATTTAAAGGCTGCTCCTGAACTGGGCGAAGATAATGAGAACATTTTTGAAGCTCTTGGCTTTACTAAAGAACAGTTAGACGCTTACAGAGCTGAAGGTGCTTTAAACTAACAAGCTGACCGGCAGCATTTTCGGTCCCTTTTTCCAAAATGCTGCCTTTTTAATTTAAAGGGGTTACAATCTATGAATAAAAAGATCAATTTTGATGTATGCGGACTTTCATTCAAACATTTTGTCGTATTTTTCGCCGTTGTCCTTGCCAGTGCCTATCTGGGATTTATGCCCACGGTGACCATTTACTCCAATTCTGCCGGAGCCTTTACAGCAACTACCTTTGTAGGTTCCATAGCCTTTCTCATGGCAGTAGGTGGAGTATTTTTCTGGCTTGGAAATACCATTCCTATCTTAAATAATTATCTGGGGGGCGCCTGTCTTCTGCCGCTTCTAGGCGCCTCTTTGATGAATTATCTGGGTCTGGTACCTGAACCTTTGGTAAATGGCGTTCGTATGGTTATGAAGGGTGGTTTCCAGGATATGTATGTT
>JBNMGK010000379.1:0-2638 GCA_050872205.1 Enterocloster sp. | reverse complement strand
GTAGTTTATATGGCCCGGGCTCTTTTGGCAGATCCATTCCTTCCAAGAAAGGTCATGGAAAACAGAGATGAGGACATTGTACGCTGCCTGCGCTGTTTTACCTGTATGGCAGAACGTGCTGCTACTTCTACAAGAAGATGTACCGTAAACCCATTGATCGGAAGAGAGATGGAAGGGGATGAAGTACAGCCTGCACCAGTGAAGAAGAAAGTCCTGGTAGCAGGAGGCGGCCCAGGCGGTCTGTATGCAGCCTGGACAGCAGCCAGAAGAGGCCACCAGGTCATTTTATGTGAAAAAGAGGAAGAGCTGGGCGGTATTTTAAAGAGCGAGATCGCCATTCCATTTAAGAAAGAAATGTACCAGTTAACAGAAACCTATGCACGTTTTGCAAGACAGAGCGGTGTAGAGATCCGCTTAGGCTGTGAAGTAACTGCTGAATACGTGGAAAAAGAGGCACCGGATGCTTTAATCATTGCTGTTGGTTCCAGACCACTGGTTCCACCAATTCCGGGAATTAAGGGTGAAAATGTGATCATCGTCAATGAACTGTATAAAAATCAGAACCGTGTGGCAGACAAGGTGGCTGTTATGGGCGGCGGTCTGGCCGGCTGTGAATGTGCGATCCATTTAGGCATGGAAGGAAAAGAAGTACATCTGATGGAAATGCGGGATGAGCTGGCTGTAGATGCCAATGTGCGTCACCGTCCGCTGCTGTTAAAAGAAATTGAGAAATACGTTCATGTGCATACAGGATGTAAGGTAGAAGAAGTAACAGCTGAAGGCGTCCGCTGTAAAGACAAAGAGGGCAAAGAGCTGATGATCGGTGCCCGGACTGTGATCTGTGCTCTTGGACAGAGAGGCAGAACGGATGTTGTGGAAGCTCTTAGAAATGGAGCGCCATTTGTCCGTGTTATTGGAGATGCCCGAAAGGTTTCTACCATCACAAATGCAGTATATCAGGGATATCACGCAGCTTTAGATATTTAAAATTGTATAAAGTTTTATATTTTCGGTAAAAATACTCTCAGTCATTACAGGAAAACACACCTGTGGCTGGGAGTATTTTTTTGATTGTTACAGTTATATTGACATTTTGCCCAAAACGTTATAATATCAATACAGTATATGTAGTAATCAATACTATATATTAAGGCAATTCTTAACAAGAATAATAGTAATAATAAAAATATTGATATTCAAAATATGTGAACAGGATAAGAAAGGCAGGTTTAAACCATGAACAAGAAAGTTTTACGTGCAGGAGCGGTATCTGCAGTGGCAGCAGGCGTTGGAGCAGCAGCTGTTATGGCTGGAAAGCGCCGCAGCAAAAAAGAAGAGGCAAACAGTGATTACCGCAATACCGAGCTTGGCAAGTTTGCAAAAAACAGCAAGGGAATTTATTACACCAACGGTAACTATGAGGCTTTTGCAAGACCGGAAAAGCCAGAAGGAATTGAAGAGAAAAGTGCTTATTTAGTAGGAAGCGGCCTGGCAGCACTGGCAGCAGCCTGCTTTTTAGTAAGAGATGCCCAGATGCCTGGAAAAAATATCCATATTTTAGAGGCAATGGATGTTGCCGGTGGTGCCTGTGATGGTATCGATGATCCAACCAGAGGCTATGTAATGCGCGGCGGCCGTGAAATGGAAGATCACTTTGAGTGTTTATGGGATCTGTTCCGCAGCATTCCTTCCCTGGAAGTGCCAAATGCTTCTGTTCTGGATGAATATTACTGGTTAAATAAACATGATCCAAACTACTCCCTGTGCCGTGCTACGGAAAAAAGAGGGGAAGATGCCCATACAGACGGCAAGTTCCGTTTAAGCCAGAAGGGCAGTATGGAGATCATGAAGCTGTTCTTTACAAGAGATGAAGACCTGTACGATAAGTCCATTGAAGATTTCTTCGATGATGAAGTATTTGGCTCTGATTTCTGGCTGTACTGGCGCACCATGTTCGCCTTTGAAAACTGGCACAGTGCTTTGGAGACGAAGCGTTATTTCCAGCGCTTTATCCATCATATCGGCGGACTGCCTGATTTCTCTGCTTTGAAATTTACCCGCTACAATCAGTATGAATCCCTGATCCTTCCAATGCAGAAATATCTGGAAGCAGCAGGTGTACAGATTCAGTTTGGAACCAGCGTTACCAATGTGCGTTTTGACATTGAAGGTGAGAAAAAGACGGCCAAAGCCATTGAATACGTAAAAGACGGCGGAAAAGGCGAGATCACACTCACCGAAAATGACCTGGTATTTATTACAAACGGAAGCTGTACAGAAGGCACCATTTACGGTGACCAGGATCATGCACCTGCAGGAGATGCAGAAGTACGCACCAGTGGCTGCTGGAGCCTGTGGAAGAATATTGCAGCCCAGGATGAGTCCTTTGGACATCCGGAGAAGTTCTGCTCTGATATTGAAAAGACCAACTGGGAGTCAGCAACAGTTACAACCTCTGATGAGAAGATCATTTCCTATATCCAGAAAATCTGCAAGAGAGATCCAAGAACAGGTAAAGTTGTTACCGGAGGTATTGTAAGCTGTAAGGATTCCAGCTGGCTGTTAAGCTGGACTATTAACCGTCAGGGTCAGTTTAAGGCACAGAAGAAGGATGAGATCTGTGTATAAATATACAGCC
>JBNMGK010000229.1:0-4769 GCA_050872205.1 Enterocloster sp. | reverse complement strand
TATCCGCTTAGAGCCGGATGTAGTCAGCGGAAATGATGTACTGACCGTTACAGACTTAAGCAGGTCTTTTGATACACAGACCTTATTTACCAACGTGGATTTTGAGATCAAGCGTGGAGAACGTGTTGCTATCATTGGAAATAGTGGTACTGGAAAGACCACTCTTTTAAAGATCATCAATGGCATTATCCCTGCTGATTCCGGTCAGATCCGTTTAGGTTCCAAGGTGCATATCGGCTACTATGATCAGGAGCATCAGGTACTGCATATGGATAAAACCCTGTTCCAGGAGATCCAGGATACCTATCCAAACATGAACAACACCCAGATCCGCAATACACTGGCTGCTTTCCTGTTTACCGGAGATGATGTATTTAAGCTGATCCGGGACTTAAGCGGTGGCGAACGGGGCCGTGTTTCCCTTGCGAAATTAATGCTTTCTGATGCCAATTTCCTGCTTCTTGACGAGCCTACCAACCATTTGGACATCACCTCCAAGGAAATTCTGGAAAGCGCTTTAAACCGCTATACAGGAACAGTACTGTATGTGTCCCATGACCGTTATTTCATCAATCGCACTGCTACCCGTATTCTGGATCTGACAAATGGTACATTTATCAACTATATTGGCAACTATGACTATTATCTGGAAAAGAAGGAAGATGTAGAAGCTGCATTTGCTGCAAGACAGATGGCTGAGACCGGAAATAATCGCATGACCAGCATAAACAGCACACAGAATACAGCCAGCACTGTCTCAAACTTATCTTCCGGCCTTTCTCAGGCAGCTATGACCGCCTCTACAGCAGGCTCTTCTGCTGACGGCAAAACAGACTGGAAAGCCCAGAAAGAAGAACAGGCCCGTCTTCGCAAACGCCAGAATGAACTGAAAAAAGTTGAAGATAAGATCCATGAGTTAGAAACAAGAGACAGCGAAATCAATGAACTTCTCTCCCAGGAAGAAGTTTATACAGATGTTTCCCGCTTAATGGAGCTGAACAAAGAAAAAGAGGCTATTCAGGAAGAATTAGAAACTCTCTATGAGAAATGGGAAGAACTGGCTGAATAATAGCTTTTGGGAATACAGAACAATTCCAAAAGGCATTAAGGAGTAAAAAACTTCATGAAGAAATTAAAAAGAATTTTAGCTGCCCTTATGGTAGTACTGCTGGCTGGTCTTTTTATAGCAGCCATTGTACTGGCCATAACCGGTGCTCCGGCCAATCAGCTGATGGCCGTTATCTTTTCTATTGTGTTTATTTCTGTATTGTTTTACGCAATGGGACTGATGACGCGGGTATTAAAGCGTGATGATCCGAACAATGATAAAAATAATTAAAGAATAAATGTAAACAAAAACAGCTGCCTGCGATCACACAGGCAACTGTTTTTTATTCTGATTCATCTAAGACACTCAGGTCCCCACGCTAACACGCTTATCTGCCTGCTTACACAGGCGGAAGCTTCGTTAATGGTTGTATAATTATTTCAGGATAATATCCTCACGGCTTGGGCCATTGGATACTAACTTGATCGGTACTTCGATCTCTTTTTCTACAAATTCGATGTACTTGCGGCAGTTCTCAGGAAGATCTTCATACTTCTTGATTCCGCGGATATCGGTCTTCCAGCCTGGAAGCTTGGTAAATACTGGTTTAGCTTTTTCAAGCTTTGCAGTAGTTGGGAAGTCTCTGGTAACTTCGCCATCGATCTCGTAACCGATGCAAACCGGGATCTCATCCAAGTAGCCAAGTACATCCAGTACAGTGAAAGCTACTTCTGTAGCTCCCTGGATACGGCAGCCGTATCTGGTAGCAACTGCATCGAACCAGCCTACTCTTCTAGGACGTCCGGTAGTAGCACCGTACTCGCCGCCGTCACCGCCGCGGTTTCTTAACTCTTCTGCTTCATCGCCGAAGATCTCGCTTACGAATGCGCCTGCGCCAACTGCGCTGGAGTATGCCTTAACAACAGTGGTAATGTCCTTGATCTCATATGGTGGGATACCTGCGCCAATAGCGCCGTATGCAGCCAGTGTAGAGGAAGAAGTTACCATTGGGTAGATTCCGTGATCTGGATCCTTTAAGGAGCCTAACTGTCCCTCTAACAGGATCTTCTTGCCCTCTTTCAGTGCATTGTGAAGGTAAGCAGATACATCGCATACATATGGACGGATCATTTCACGGTAGCTTACTAACTCATCATACAGTTCCTTTGGATCTAATAAAGGCTTGTGGTACAGATGCTCAAGCATTACGTTCTTGATCTCGCATACTCTCTCTGTCTTTTCCTTTAACAGATCATCATCAAAGAGTTCGCTTACCTGGAAGCCGATCTTTGCATATTTATCAGAATAGAATGGAGCAATTCCGGACTTGGTGGAGCCAAAGGACTTACCAGCCAGACGAGCCTCCTCATAAGTATCGAACAGTACATGGTAAGGCATCAGGATCTGTGCTCTGTCAGAAACCAGAATGTGTGGCTTCGGAACGCCTCTGTCTACGATAGACTGGATCTCCTTGATCAGATATGGGATGTTTAATGCAACACCATTTCCGATGATGCTGGTAGTGTGCTGATAGAATACACCAGATGGAAGAAGATGAAGTGCAAATTTACCATAATCATTGATAATGGTATGACCTGCATTACTTCCGCCCTGGAAACGGATGATAATGTCAGACTCTTTTGCAAGCATATCTGTGATCTTGCCTTTTCCTTCGTCTCCCCAGTTAGCACCTACAATTGCTCTAACCATACGTAAATTCCTCCTTGGGGCATAAGCCCGGTATCATTAATAATCAATCTTCTTTTACTTTACTATATTATAGGCTATAAGTAAAGTGATTATTTATTATGAATGTCATAATGTAAGCTTATGTCTTTTCTATCTGCTATCCCTTTTTCTTATTTTTCTGTAAGCAGCTCTAACAGGTTCTTTCCTGCCATAGACATTAATCCTGACTCGCCTGTTACCAGGCAGATAGACCGGGACGGCATTTTTTCTTTAAAAGAAAGGGCAAATACCTCTCCCCGATCTACGGCTTCTTTTGCAAAGCCTTCCATAACACAGCCAACTCCCATGTTCCGCTTTGCAAACTGTACGATCATATCACTGGTAGCCAGTTCAAATTCCGGCTTTAATTCAATGCCTTTCTGGGATAAAAACTGGTCCATAAACAGACGGGTGCTTGTATTTTTTTCCAGGAAGATGCAGGGAAGATCACAAAGAATGGAATAATCCAGCTCTTTTCCCTGCAGTTCCTTAAAGCTGCTTCCTGCAATAAACACATTATCTATAGACTTTACTTCTGTACTGTGAATGGCGCCATGACTGGAAAATGGTGTTGTCACCACGCCAAAATCAATCTTGCCTTCTTCCAGACAGCGAATGGTCTCAGGAGTAGGGGCATTGGTTACTGTCACCTTGATCTTTGGATATTCTTTGTGGAACTGTTCCAGATAAGGGAGCAGAAAAAACTGCAGTGTCATGTCGCTGGCGCCGATACGCACCTCTCCCATATCCATATCCAGCATTCTTTTAAGCATCCGTCCGCCTTCTAACAGCTGTTCCACTCCGCCTTTTACATAATGGTATAACAGCTCTCCTTCTCTTGTAAGAAGAACTCCTTTTGAAGTACGGGAAAATAATTTTGTCCCCGCCTCCTTTTCCAGCTGGCGCACCGCCTGGCTTACTGCCGGCTGGGAAATGCAAAGTCTCTGGGCCGCAGCTGTAAGGCTTCCTTCCTGACATACATAATAAAATACTTTATAGTATTCCAGATTGATATTCATAACATTCCTCTTGCACAAAACACTTGATCCCTGTGCTTATTAAAAGGGGCTGAATGCTTTCGCTCCAGCCCCCTTAGTCCATTCATTTCAAATATATGATCTTTTACACATTGATCTGGGCAGTCATTCCCAGAACTTCTTCATTTTCCTTTAAGATAGGGTTAATGACTTCTTCTAAGAACTCTTCTACCTGCTTTGGAGCACGGCCTACATAACGGGATGGCTCCATTGCCTTCTTTAAGTCTTCTAAGGACAGGTTAAATGCAGGATCTGCTGCGATCAGCTCTAACAGATTGTTGTCCTCACCTTTTTCTTTTACGTTTCTGCCTGCTTCCATGGACAGCTGACGGATACGCTCATGAAGCTCCTGACGGTCTCCACCTGCTTTTACAGCGTCCATCATAATGTTTTCTGTTGCCATAAATGGAAGCTCTGCCATCATGTGCTTCTCAATTACCTTTGGATATACTACCAGTCCGTCTACTACGTTTAAGTACAGGTCCAGGATACCGTCGATTGCTAAAAATCCTTCTGGTACGGACAGTCTCTTATTAGCAGAGTCATCCAGAGTACGCTCAAACCACTGGGTAGAAGCAACTAACATTGGATTCATCATATCACTCATTACGTAGTTGGACAGAGAAGCAATACGTTCGCTGCGCATTGGGTTTCTCTTGTATGCCATAGCGGAAGAACCGATCTGGTGCTTTTCAAATGGCTCCTCTACTTCTTTTAAGTGCTGTAACAGACGGATATCATTGGAGAACTTGTGGGCACTCTGCGCGATTCCCGCGAGAACGGCAAGCACACGGCTGTCGATCTTTCTGGAGTAAGTCTGGCCAGATACCGGGAAGCACTGGGAGAATCCCATCTTTGCGGCGATCCGTCTGTCAGCCTCACGGCACTTCTCATGGTCCCCGTCGAAGAGCTCTAAGAAACTTGCCTGAGTACCAGTCGTTCCCTTGGAACCGAGT
>JBNMGK010000491.1:0-1552 GCA_050872205.1 Enterocloster sp. | reverse complement strand
GTTGTCCACGGTGGTTTTGCCTATGACCGGGGAAGTTTAAAGGCAAAGCTTTGTGTAGAAGGAAATAAAATGATGGGAGAACTGGCAAAAGAGCTGGATTTCCATTTTATCCGCTGCGGCAAGGTTCTGGTGGGAAATACCGATGAAGATATGGAAACCTTAAAGCGCACCATAGAACAGGGAAAAGACAATGGTGCCACCGGGCTGGAGCTGATCGATGAAAAACGCCTTCATGAACTGGTGCCTGCTGTAGTAGGAAAATTTGCCATGTTTTCCCATAACAGTGGCATTGTAGATCCTTTTGGCTATACTATTGCATTAGCGGAAAATGCCCACGCCAATGGTGTAGAATATCATTTTGGCTGTGAAGTAACGGCGATCCAGAGACAGGAAGATGATACATACGAAATAACAACCACAAAAGGCAGGTTTAAGACCCGCTGGGTGGCAAACTGTGCAGGCCTTGGATGTGGTAAGATCTCTGATATGCTGGGGATCACTGGTTACCGTATCATTGGTTCCAAAGGAGATTACATTATCCTGGATAAGCGCACCGGCCCACTTCTTCCAATGCCTGTTTATCCGGTGCCAAGCAATACCTATATGGGAATTCATGTGACAAATACTACAGACGGAAATGTGATCATCGGCCCGAACGCAGATATGGTCACAGATTTCACTTATTACGGTGTACCCCAGAAAAATATGGATTACCTGGCAGAAAGTGCTTCGGATCTGTGGCCATGTATCCACAAGGCAGATTATATCCGCAATTATTCCGGCATCCTTCCAAAATGGGTAGATGAAAATGGTGTGATCCAGGATTTCAAGATCGAGATCAAAGACGAGATCGCGCCTCATGCATTAAATCTGGTGGGAATTGAGTCACCGGGACTGACAGCGGCAGTGCCCATTGCCAGATATGCCATTGATCTGATGAAAGAGAGAGAAACATTAGAGGAAAATCCAGATTTCAACCCGGTAAGAAAGGGCATCCGCCATTTCTCCCAGTGTACAAAAGAAGAGCAGGCAGAACTGATCAAAGAGGACCCGGATTACGGCGAAGTGATCTGCCGCTGCGAAAAGGTGACAAAGGCAGAGATCCTTCAGGCCATCCACAATCCATTAGGAGTAGATACCATGACAGGTGTAAAATACAGGACCCGTTCTATGATGGGACGCTGTCAGGGCGGTTACTGCCAGATGCGCATTGAACAGCTGATAGAACAGGAACTTGGCAAAAAAGAGACAGAAGTGCAGTATGAGCGGGAAGGTTCTAACGTCTTATTGGGAAAAGTACGGGAGGTGTAACTGTGAGCATGGAACATAAAACAGAAATGTGGGAAATAGAACAGGCAGATGCAGTGATCGTAGGCGGCGGACCGGCTGGTCTGGCAGCAGCAGTACGCCTTTATGAAAATGGAGTTACAGATATTTTGATCCTGGAGCGGGAAAAACAACTAGGGGGAATTTTGCGCCAGTGTATCCATGACGGTTTCGGACTGGCCCGCTTTAAGACCACACTCAGCGGCCCGGAATATGCCCAGAAATT
>JBNMGK010000154.1:0-6108 GCA_050872205.1 Enterocloster sp. | reverse complement strand
GCCCTTGAGATCTTGAAGGACAACCCGTCTTACATAAAACGGATCACTGCTCCTCACAAGCGTTTTAACAGCCGTGAGATTATTGCAGAAATGAATATCGAGATCATGCGTCTGGACACAGAAAACAAGATCTTAAGCGACACTGTGAAATGGATGCACGACACCATCTGGGAGATGATCCGTGAACAGAAGGGCTACACCGACAAAAATGTGGCTGAGATCTTACAAAGCCTGGAGGAGGATGACCCGCAGAAAAAAGATACGCAGGCCACCACTCCAGTTCCTGACAAAGAACAGATCCGGCATTAAATACAGCAGGTTGACCATGACCAAAAGTTCATATCTGTCACTGATAGAGACTTAACAAGCTGCCAGGCTTATCCGTGATCATATTATCGATCCCGGCTTTTTCGCATTGTTTTAAAGAATAAAAGTCATTGACGTTCCAGGCCACTGCCTTCTTTCCAAGACCATGTATCTGATCCACCAGTTCTTTCTTTACCAGCTCAATGCTGATCATAAACTGATCTGCAGCTGCATACTGCCCTGGATCACCTATATTTTCAGAAATGATATATCCTGTCTTAAGAGAAAGCTCTGCCGCCTTGGTCTTTACCAAAACATTATAATCAAAAGACGTGACCATACACTGATCCACCATTCCCTTATCCCGGATCAGCTGTATGACTCTGTCTGTAAAATCACTGCTCTGGCCTGCGTCTTCTTTTACCTCAATATTTATGTGTATCTTTCCCTTACAGGTATTTAAGACCTCTTCCAGAGTTGGTATTTTTATGTCCTTAAACGCAGGCCCCATACTGCCTGCCGGATGAAGTGCCTTTAACTCCTCCAGTGTCAGGTCCCGCATCCTGGCATCCTTTCCCATGATCCGCTTTAAATTACAGTCATGGAATACCACAGGCACATTGTCCTTCGTTTCATTTACATCCAGTTCGATCCAGCCAAAACCACTCTCTATGGCCTTTTCAAAAGCCGGGAGTGTATTTTCCAGCGCCTTGGAAGAGTCACCCCGGTGCGCTGTGATCTCCACCTGGTCCACCCAGGAGGTACCATCCGCATATACAGGCATAGTCTGCCCTAAAACCAGGCAGACCGCTGCCATACAGACGGCCCTTCTCATATGTTTCACATTTTTTCTGCTGCTTAAAATCATAAAATATCACTTCCTGAGATAAATTTTCACTTGAAATGTATCCTCTAATGTCCTATATTAGGATGTCAGGGGCAAAAATATACTGCCCTAAATGCTGCATTTACAAAAGAGGAGTAAAAATGGACATCAATCAATTACTTAATGAACTGAAAGACACCTATTCTTTTTCCAATGTAACGTATACCCAGACACCAGGGGAAGCCATGACTGACTTCGTATTCTGCCTGACACAGGACCAGATCACCCGCTTTATTGAAAAAGCAGGCCGTTTAACTTCTATCGTAGAATCCTGCGCCAATATGATCAGCATCTGCGAACCTGGCTTAAAAGATACATTAATGGCAACTACCATCCGCTGCATGGGCGCAAACGAATTACATATCCGTACCTGCGATTCCATGATCAAAATGCTGATCCAGTCACTTTTCGACTGATATCCGGATCTGACATATTTTTAACATCCCAGATAGTATAGCACAATTTTTTGCAAAAATACTCATTGTAAAAAAGCTTTTATAAAACTGTAAATATTTTTAGACATCCCCTCATAAATGAGGTACAATATAAGTATCTATTTATGGAAAGGGGATATTTTTTATGCAGAAAAAACACTTACGTATCCTTGTAACAGCAGCCTGCTTAAGTGCGGGACTGGCATTTTCCGCCCACGCAGAAGAGACCATTTCCTCTGTTCCACTCTCCTTTACCTGGGACGGTGCACCAAAAGGCGGAGAAATGGTTGGAACACTGACGGCCACCACTACCAGCAAGGCCTTCATTGTAGAAGGAAGCGAATACTTAAAAGACGATGACACCTGGACCTATGGCGAATGGCCCCAGGCAGAAATCGAGCTTTCCGCAGCAGAAGGCTACCATTTTGCCACTCCAAGCCGCCGAACCTTCTCCTTATCCGGCTGCAATGTCCAGTACAAGAGCTCCGAGATCGACAGTGACGGCAACACCCTGATCCTACAGGTCTATTTATCCCGCATCGGCGGCCAGCTGCCAAAGATCACCGACCTTTCCTGGAGCGGCAAAAACGCAGTCTGGGACAACGTAGAAGGAAGCGACAGCTATGAAATCTGCCTGAAAAAAGACGGCAAGACACTTGCAACCGTAAACTCCAAAGGCACCTCCTACGACTTTTCTGATTACATCAACATCGCCGGTTCCTACACCTTCACAGTCCGCGCCATCACCACAGGAAACAGCCAGAACAGCACCTGGTCCGCTGGCTCAGAACCTTACATTCTTTCCCTGGAAGACGCATGGTACAGCGAAAACGGCATATGGAAACAGATAGGAAGCAAATGGCGTTTCGTCTACACAGACGGCACCTACCCCACCTACAGCTGGCGCCATATCAAAGAAAAATGGTACTACTTTGACGGAAACGGCTACATGGTAACCGACTGCTACGTAAAATCCCTTGGTGAAAACCTGTATTACTGGATCGGGAATGACGGTGTATGGGATGAGACTGGGGATACTGTGACTCCTAATCGGGCGAGGTATACTATTTACTAAACGCGATTATTTACTGGTCGCTGAGATTCTTCTATGATAATTAAGAGCGATGAGCTTACGAATTAGGCTTATCGCTCTTGTTTTATATAAAGCCCTTACTCATATGCATGTCAAAAACAGGCGGTTCGAAATACTTGACTTTATGCATTATTTGATTTATTATACTCATAAGTTAGTAACTTACGAGTATAATAATTGGAGGTGACTGGATGAGTCAGTTTTATTGCCGCGAAAATGAGCTTAGAAAACTAAATAAACGATATTCAGGTGATAAGTTTGAGTGTATTGTCATTTACGGCAGACGACGCGTTGGAAAAACAGCATTGATCAATGAGTTCTGTAAAGATAAACCGACTATTTTCTTCTCCGCTTTAAATACGACAGGAAAGGAAAATCTGGAGGCCCTTTAAAAGCCAATCATGAATTTTGAACGTCCAGATATGGAGTCTGTACCTGAGTTCAGATCTTATGATGCTGCTCTGAATGAGCTGACAGTCCTTTCAAAGGAAAAACGAATTGTCTTTGTTATAGACGAGTATCCATATCTTGCAAAGGCGAAGCCCGCCATTTCAGCAATGTTGCAGCATATCATTGACCATAAATGGACAGAGTCCAAAATGTATTTAATTCTTTGCGGTTCGTCCATGAGCTTTATGGAAAATCAGGTGCTCGGCAAAGAAAGTCCTCTGTATGGCAGACGAACTGGACAGTTTAAGATCGAGCCATTGGATTATAAAGAAACAGCTGTGTTCCATCCCAATCTGTCAGCAGAAGACAATTCCCTGATTTATGGAATCACGGGAGGCGTTCCTCACTATATCAACAAACTGGATGTAAAAGATAGCGTAGATGAAGCCCTACTGGATAATTTCTTTGACCGTTCCAGCTATTTGTATGAAGAGCCTGGAAATCTACTGAAGCAGGAGCTTAGAGAACCAGCCATTTATAATGCGATCATTAAAGCCATTGCAGAAGGTGCTTCCCGAATGAATGACATCAAAATGAAAGTGGGTGAGGATAATTCAATCATATCAAAATATCTGAAGACGCTGATTGATCTTGGTATTGCTAAAAAGGAAACTCCGATCACAGAAAAACCAGGAAAAAAAACAATCTATCTGTTGGCAGATAACTTCTTTCGATTCTGGTATCGTTTTGTGCCAGTTAACGTGAGTGCGATTGATTCTGGTAGAATTGCCAATCTCTATCCCCATGCCGTGAAGCAATATCTTTCCGATTACATGGGACTAATATATGAAAAAATGTGTCAGGACTATCTGCTTTATTATTCAAACAACCTCCCCATTGAGTTAAGCGAAATCGGCCAGTGGTGGGGCACGGATCCCAAAAAGAAAAAACAGATCCAGATCGATATTGTCGGAACGCCTGTTTGGGGTAAAGATTATATCATAGGTTCCTGTAAGTACAGAAACGAAAAAATCGGTATAGATGAGCTTGAACTGATCCAAGAATACGCTTCTGTATTTGGTAAAGGCAATAATTACCACTACTATATTTTCTCCAAGGGCGGATTTACAGATGGCCTTCTTCAAGCACAAGAGTGTGGCAAAGTTCATCTGCTAACGCTGGAAGATCTCTACAAATAAACATCATTCACATTGCAAAAATCGGGGCTGCTCATCGCAATTTATTATATTACCTTTGTTACATTCTCTTCTCATATTAGAATATTATCTATAAAATTGGGGCTGTGATTAACAACCCCAATTTTATTCTTTAAGTTGAAAAGTCCTAATTAACTCTTTCATTTCTTTCTCTCGAGCACCTGGATTTCTGCGTCCACCGATTCCAAATACAAGGATTATTGCAAGAATCATCTTTCATTTCATCCTTTTCTTCAAAAAAAGAGCATTGCAAAACCAGACTTTCTAAGTCCTGCTTGCAATGCTCTCATACCTATCTTACGCTACGATCACACCAACCACATCTATATTCACATTCTTTGCCAATTCAAGTTCTTGGGCAATGACAGAATATTTTGAATTACCTCTTTCTTCCACCAGAATCACGCCTTCTGTCTCAGCCATCTTTCTGCGGGCAGATGCACTTTCTACCAGATTACGCTCACATACGATCTGTGTCTGTGGAAGTGCTGCTTTCAAATGTTCGCACACCTGTTTCATCTGTTTCTCAGATGCCAAACCTGTTACAAATAATGCTTTCTTACCTTCCGCATAATTCGCTGCATTCGCCTCAATCATCTCATAGATCACATCATCTGGCCAGATCTTGTCATCTCCTGCCAGGCGCCGTAACCAGCTATCAATGAAACCAAATGCACGTTTCTTAGGAACAACAGAAAATGCACCAAGACTCTTAATACGGAAGCGATTAATAACCTCTTTATCAGATGTAACCTTATCTCCCATAATGTACATAGCAGCTACTGCGCATACAGACACAAATCCACCTGCCAGGAAACCTAAAACCACATACTTTACAATACTCTTAGAAGAGCCAGCAGCAGAAGCCATATCTGTAGGTTCTTCCATACCATCCAGATTTGTCTTTAAATCTTTCTGTGCATTTCGAAGATTTGAAACATTATTTCTTACAGACTGCTGCTGACTCAAAAGTTCTCTGTCTACCTGTTCACCAGATGCCTGGTTAAGAATACTGGTTTCATGGGACTTTAACTCTGTCTCAAAACTGGTATGAAGTTCTTCAACCTGATTTAAAACAGCCTTCAATACTTTCTCTGTATACTCCTTATCTGCACCTACAACTGCAATGTGAAGAATCCCTCTTGCTGCCGCTCCATCCTGCACCTCAAGAACAAGATCACCCGTATTATTTTCATCCGATCCCTGACTACTGCTTACATTGATCGTCTCTCTTATATAACGCTCTTCTGTTCCCTCCGTTTTCGCTATTTTCTGGATATAGTCACCATTTTCAAGGCCAGATTCATAAGCCTTCAAAAGACTTCCCAATGCTCTGTCTCTTACATCAGGAATTTCAATCAGCACATCTGCAGAAGAAAAAGACTCTTTATATGGGTTGATCTGCATCAACGGTGCCTCTGCCAAATAATAATTCTGCTCTTCCATACTGTCCTGAAGATTTTCAATGGAAGTCTCTAATGCCAGTTTTTCCTTCTTATAATTCTCCAATTCTTCCTGGTAACTTTCAGTCCGCAACAGATCTGTCTGCGGCTCATTTCCTTTTACCGCCTTATAATCACCTAAAAGTGCTGCTCCAATCACAGCTGCCAAAAGAAGTATCCTCCATTTGTATAATAATACAAATAACAAGTCCTTCAGATCAATCTCCTGCTCATAATCCTCTGTATACATCACATTCTCCTTTAATAAACTTTTCGTAATCCTTGCTTCCTATTATCTGGAACCTTTACCAGTTATGACAATTCCCACTGTCATCAAAAG
>JBNMGK010000163.1:0-5916 GCA_050872205.1 Enterocloster sp. | reverse complement strand
TTTCGGTGCGTCCTTTGCAAAGGGCGAATATCTGCTGCTTTTAAACAATGATACAGAGCTGTTAGAGCCTGACAGCATCCGGGAAATGCTTGGTTTCTGTCAGAGAGAGGATGTTGGCATTGCAGGTGCAAGACTTCTGTATGCAGACGATACCATCCAGCATGCAGGTGTTGTGATCGGTTTTGGCGGCATTGCAGGACATACCTTTATCGGCCTTCACAAGGCGGAAAACAGCTATTTCCACAGGGCAATGTGCGCCCAGGATTACAGCGCTGTTACAGCAGCCTGCTTGATGACGAAAAAATCTGTTTTTGAGGCTGTTGGCGGTTTAAGTACGGAACTGGCTGTTGCCTTTAACGATATTGATTACTGCATGAAAGTACGGGCGCTGGGAAAACTGGTAGTGTATGCGCCTTATGCGACTCTTTACCATTATGAATCCAAGTCAAGGGGCCTGGAGGACACACCGGAGAAGGTGGCCAGATTTAACAGGGAAGTGGCTATTTTCATTAAGAAGTGGCCGGATATCATTAAAAATGGTGATCCTTACTACAACCCGAACCTGACTCTTAGAAAGTCCAATTTTGCTCTTCGTGATCTCTTAAAAGAAAAGATCGGAGAGCCATATGACCTGTCTGTCTATGACAAGTTTGCACCTGAGGAGAAAAAGAGCGATGAGTAATGCTGCCAAAGTGACCGTGGTCATTCCCAATTATAATGGTCTTAAGTTTATGGAGCCATGCTTTAAGGCGCTGGATATGCAGATCTGCCGGGATTTTGAAATTCTGGTGGTAGATAACGGTTCTACAGACGGAAGCGTGGAATGGTTAAAGGAACATGAGATCCCAAGCATTTTCCTGGAGACCAACACCGGCTTTTCCGGGGCTGTAAATGTGGGGATCAAGGCCTCAAAAACGCCTTATGTGATCCTTTTAAATAATGATACAGAGCCGGACTGCCATTATATCGGGGAAATGATAAAGGCCATGGAGCGCTCACCTAAGATATTTTCTGTCAGCAGCAAGATGATCCAGCTGTATGACCACAGCAAAATGGATGATGCAGGAGATATGTATACTCTTATGGGCTGGGCTTTCCAGAGAGGCGTGGGACGGCCGTCTACCGGCTATAACCATGTATGCCGTGTATTTTCTGCCTGCGCCGGAGCTGCTATTTACCGCAGAGAGGTGTTTGAACAGATCGGCTATTTTGATGAGATGCATTTTGCCTATCTGGAAGATATTGATGTGGGCTACCGGGCCCGTATTTACGGTTACGACAATATTTACTGCCCAACTGCCATTGTCTATCATGTAGGCAGCGGCACCAGCGGTTCCAGATATAATTCCTTTAAGGTGCGGCTGGCAGCAAGGAACAATGTATATTTGAACTATAAAAACATGCCCCTGCCTCAGCTGGTATTAAACTGCGTTCCGCTGGGACTTGGGATCCTGGTAAAATACGGATTTTTCAAGAAGATCGGCTTTGGAAAAGATTACATTGACGGTTTAAAAGAAGGAATTAAAACTGCAAAACTGTGCAAAAAAGTAAAATATGATAAGAAGCATCTGAAGAATTATCTTGCCATTGAGTGGGGATTATGCACCGGAACAGTGCTTTATATCCGGGAATTTTTGTCCAGACAGGCGGCAAAACTGTGAAGTTTATTATATTTTAAGAGAAAAGTTCTAGAATAATGGAACTGTATCATGTATAATATGATACCAAAGGTTCAAAGGTGAAAAAAGTTCATCCCCGTTGGGGGATTGAACGGGAAATGAACACAAACGTTACTCAACAAAAGGTGATATACAATGATTAAAGATAACCAGAAAAGCCTGAACCATGTTCAGGTGCTTCTGGATGCAGTGGTGACAGCAGTGGCCTATGTGCTGGCGTGGTTCATTATCGTCAGCGGCAAGGTGGTGCCTTTAAGGGGCGCTACCCTTGAGCCGGGGCCCTATTTCCTGGCTCTTATATTTATTGTTCCTGTTTATCTGATCTTAAACGGCTGCTTTCATCTGTATGTACCAAAGCGCATCCAGGGAAGACGGGTCGAGTTTGCCAATATCTGTAAGGCAAATGTCATCGGCCTGATGCTTTTTACGCTGATCCTTTTTGGCGGACGAAGCTTTATCGTACATCTTGGGTATTTCTCTACCAGAATGCTCCTGGTGTTCTTCATTTTGAATATTCTTCTTCTGGCAGGAGAGAGACTGGCGATCCGCCTGTTTTTACGCTCCCTGCGTACCAATGGCTATAACCAGAAACATGTGCTTATGATCGGTTACAGCCGTGCGGCAGAAGGTTTTATTGACCGGGTATCCTTAAATCCTGAATGGGGTTATCATATCCAGGGAATTTTAGACGACCATAAGGACGCAGGTTATGTTTATAAGAAGGTTCAGGTTTTAGGCCCTATCTCCCATCTGGAAACATTCCTTGCGGCAAATACATTAGACGAGATCGTTATCACATTAAGCATTGGCGAATATGCCAATCTGGAGCAGATCGTTGCAGCCTGTGAAAAATCTGGTGTGCATACGAAATTTATTCCGGATTACAATAATATTATTCCTACGATCCCGTATATGGAAGATCTTCAGGGACTTCCTGTGATCCATATCCGCCATGTGCCGCTGACCAATGTGTTTAATGCCACTGTAAAGCGCTGTGTGGATATTTTCGGGGCATTATTCGGGATCATCCTGTTTTCCCCACTTATGCTGATCACAGCAGCGCTGATCAAGCTTACTTCTCCGGGACCGATCATTTACAGCCAGGAGCGCATCGGACTGCACAACCGTCCTTTTAAGATGTTTAAATTCCGCTCTATGGAGGTTCAGGACCCAAATAAGGAGAAAAAACAGTGGACCACCCCACATGATCCACGGGTTACGCCGGTTGGACGCTTTATACGAAAGACAAGCATTGATGAGATGCCGCAGTTTTTTAATATCCTCATCGGGGATATGAGTCTGGTAGGTCCGAGACCGGAACGGCCTCTCTTCGTAGAGAAATTTAAAGAAGAGATCCCACGCTATATGATCAAGCACCAGGTAAGACCAGGTCTTACAGGCTGGGCCCAGGTCAATGGCTACAGAGGAGATACTTCTATTACAAAGAGAATAGAACACGATCTGTATTACATTGAAAACTGGAGTCTGGGATTTGATTTTAAGATCATGTTCCTGACCATATTCAAAGGCTTTATTAATAAAAACGCCTACTAAAGAATATCTGCAATATCTACGATACAGCGACATAACGAAAACTGTTACCACTACAATGAGGAAATGTACATGAATCACGATTTTGACAATGAATTTGAAACGGATGACGAACTGAAAAGAGGGCGCAGCCGCAGAAAAGAAGGAAGGAGAGCTTCTGTTTCAGGACGTACAGGAAGAACTGCAGGTTCTGGAAGAGGAAGCCGGACTGCAACAGCTGGGAAAAGCCGCTTAAGGACGATCATCATCTTTATTGTGGCAGAGATCATTGCTTTAGCTCTCATCGGCGCAGGCTGGTATGGAAAGCGTATGATGTCCATGATGCAGACGGACTCCGAGTTTAATAAGGCAGATATGACCAACCCTTATATTTCCGTGGAGAAAGAGCAGGCCATGAAGGGCTACTGGACTGTAGCGCTTTTCGGTGTAGATAGCCGTGACAGTTCTGTTGGAAAAGGAAACATGTCCGATGTTATCATTATCTGTAATATTAACCAGGAAACAGGCGAGATCAAGCTGGTCAGCCTTTTCCGTGATACCTATCTGAATGTGGATGATAAGAACAGCTACAACAAGATCAACCAGGCATATTTCAGAGGCGGTCCGAAGCAGGCAGTAGAAGCCCTGAACCGGAACCTGGATCTGGAGATCGATGATTATGCAACCTTTAACTGGAAAGCAGTAGCAGATGCCATTAATATTTTAGGCGGCGTAGATGTAGAATTAAGCAAGGCAGAATTCTATTACATTAATGCGTATATTACAGAGACTGTAAATTCCACTGGTGTTGGTTCTCATCAGTTAAAGAGCGCAGGACCAAACCACTTAGACGGCATCCAGGCAGTTGCTTATGCCCGTCTTAGAAAAATGGATACAGACTTTGCAAGAACCGAGCGCCAGAGAAAGATCATCCAGTTAAGCTTTGACAAACTGAAACAGGCTAATTTCTCCGTTGTCAACAATGTAATGGAAGTTGTGTTCCCACAGATCTTAAGCAGTATCACTCTGGATGATGTGATCCCGGCAGCAAAAAACCTGACCCGTTATCACATTGGAGAGACAGCCGGTTTCCCGGAGGCCAGAAGTGACATGACTATGGGTAAAAAGGGTGACTGTGTTATCCCGCAGACACTGGAGAGTAATGTAATTTCCCTGCATAAATTCCTGTTCGGGGATGAAAATTATACACCAAGTGATATGGTTAAGAAGATTAGTGCCCAGATCGCTTCTGATACAGGTCTGTACAAGGAAGGAAAGCCGGTTGGTGATGTTGGTACCGGCGGCGGATATACTCCAAAGGAGACAGAGGCTAAATCAGATGAGAAGAGTACAGAGAAGGATAATTCTGAAAGCACTTCTTCCTCTGATAAGAATAATGAGAGTACCTCTTCTTCGGATGAGAGCATCATTGACGGCGAGACTGATTTTGAGTATGAGACAGATGAGGACGGAAATGTGATCGATCCGCCGGAGGATTATGTCCCGTCAAGCAGCAAGCATGCTTCTGAGTCTTCAGAGGGACTGCATCCAGGTGAGTCCAGTCAGGCACATCCGGGAGAGACCACAAAGGCAGCTCATCCAGGAGAGACCAGTGAAGGCTTAAAGCCAACTGTGCCAAGTGGTACCTTGTCTCCGTCTCCTGCTACGGAAGCAGCAACTACAGAGTCTGCCACCAGGCAGTATGGACCAGGAGGAAATGAGACTACAGCTGCTTCACCGATCAGCCCTGGAAACAGCATTAAGGAAGAGAATACAGGTGGCCCGGGGGATATTATTTCACCGGCAGCTTAACCGCCATAAATGAAAAAGAGATTTCGTGAAAGCAGGGAGAATTCCTCTTTTGCGGGATCTCTTTTTGGAAGGAGAAGAAGACCACACATGAGGAAAAACAGTTTACTGAAAAAGACGGCATGGATCGTGCTTTCTGCAGTGCTTTTTGGAACAGTGGCAGGAGCTGTGATGACAGGTGTCCAGATCGCGTCTTCGGGAATGGTTTCCCAGTTTTATGCCATTGTTTCATCAGATAGTGATACATTAAAGCCGGAAGGAGAAGAACTGCCGCCGCCAGAGCCATTTCCAGGGGGAAAGATCCCGGAAACCTTTCCCCAGGCTGCAGCAATCCCGGCACCGACTACCGATGTTTCCCTGATCGTAGAAGACGCAATGCCAACTGTTGTGGCAGTTGCCAGTACGGCGGTGTACCAGACCCCGGATTATGGATACAGCTGGTTCTTTGGAGGCGGAAGCCAGTCTTATGAGGTGCCAAGCAGCGGTTCTGGTATTATCATCGGAAAAAATGATACAGAGCTGCTGATCGTGACCAACAACCATGTGGTAAAGGATACCGTGTCATTAAAGATCACCTTTGTGGATGATGCTACAGTGGACGGGGCGATCAAGGGAACAGATGCTGATACGGATCTGGCTGTTATCTCTGTTCCCCTGGAGCAGATCTCACAGAAAACCCAGGATAAGATCGCAGTTGCAAAGCTGGGTGATTCTGACAGCTTAAAGGTAGGTCAGGGCGTGATCGCCATTGGAAATGCTCTTGGCTATGGCCAGTCTGTAACAGTAGGCTATGTCAGTGCCTTAAACCGTGAGGTGGAGACCTCGGACGGAAATACAAGAGTATTGCTACAGACAGATGCAGCCATTAATCCGGGAAACAGCGGCGGCGCCCTCCTGA
>JBNMGK010000250.1:0-4317 GCA_050872205.1 Enterocloster sp. | reverse complement strand
TAAGTATATCATTTTTTTTCAAATCTGCAAGCACCTGTAACAGCAGAGTTCGGTCAACTTTCGGAATTTCCTCGTTTTTTTCATCTGTTTGTGCAGAATTTCCTTCTTTTTCATCAGAAAATGTCTCCTGGATGCTGCTTTTCTTTGCCAGGTTCACATCAGCTACTTTTAAATAGCCTGGCTCAGACAATACTTTAAAACTGGCAAAAAACTGCTCTTTTTTCCGTTCCAGCACAAGACTGTATTTCTGATAAACAGCAGCCGGATAAAAAATACTTAAAAACCGGCGGCAGACTACCTGGTAGACTTTCTCTCCCAATGGGGACAATCCACGCAGATTTCCAAGGCCCTGTCCTGTAGGGATAATAGCATAATGGTCCGTAATCTGCTTGTCATTAACATAACGTGTCTTTGCAATTCCTTTGAAGCTGCCAATATCCATGGCCTCTTTTGCAAATCCGGCCATAGGTTCATAGCGCATGAGGCCGTTGATGTTTTTATAGATTTCTTTGGCTACAGCCGTAGAAAGGACTCTGGCATCGGTTCTTGGATAAGTCACCAGCTTTTTCTCGTACAATTCCTGGACTACTTTTAATGTTTCATCCGGACTTATTTTAAACATTTTAGAGCAGTCATTCTGAAGCTCTGCAAGGTTATAAAGAAGGGGTGGATTTTTTGTCTCTTTTTTCTTTTCTTTGGAAAGAACTTTTGCCTCTAATGGCGGTTCTTCTTTTAAATAAGAAATCAATTCTTCTGCCTTTTCCCGTTCTTTAAATCCATTTTCCTTATACAGATACGGCGTTTTAAAGTATTTTGAACCTTCTACTGCTTTCCACTCTGCGTCTAATACTACAGGTGTGCCATCTTTTGCTTCTGCCTGAAAGCTTCCAAGTACACGGTAAAATGGCGTTTTTACAAAGTTTCGTATCTCACGCTCCCTGCGCACTACCATTCCAAGGACACAGGTCATAACGCGGCCTACAGAAAGTACTGTAAATTTCGTTCCAAGGTACTGGGACATGGAAGGACCATAGCGCAGTGTCAGGACTCTGGAAAAATTAATACCCATAAGATAGTCTTCTTTTGCTCTTAAATAAGCAGATGCAGACAGATTATCGTATTCAGATTCATCTTTTGCTTCCCGGATCCCACGAAGGATCTCCTCTTCTGTCTGGGAATCGATCCATACGCGCTTCTGGCGTTTGTCTTTTACACCGGCTAACTGGGCTACCAAACGGTAAATATATTCTCCTTCACGTCCAGAGTCTGTGCAGACATAGATAGTATCCACGTCCGGCCTTGTAAGAAGCCCCTTTACAATAGCAAACTGCTTTCCTACGCTGGGTATTACCTCATATTTAAATTCTTTTGGCAGAAAAGGCAGTGTATTAAGGCTCCACCGCTTATATTTCATATCATAAGCTTCAGGATAACTCATAGTCACCAGATGTCCTACACACCAGGTAACAATGGCATCCTCAGACTCAATATAGCCATCTCCCCGCCGTCCGCGGATCTTTAGCGCATCTGCAAACTGCTGTGCTACACTGGGCTTTTCTGCAATGTATAATGATTTTGACATTTGATCCCTCAAATTTTATAAGGCTGTTTATGTAAGCCCTATTAATAGTTCTTATAAGACATGTTTTGTAAGTATACCATTTTTTCAAAGGTCTTGCAAGAAAAACAGCCCAGAACCTTTTTCAGGCAGTGAGCTGTTTCGGTACCATAATGATAGGATCGCAGCCTGCAATGGGCTTTCAGGATCCTTACTCTGCATAGAACTTATAAATAGTAGTTGTTTTATAAGTATCTCCTGCTTTTAAAATAGGTGATGGGAAGTTTGGCTTATGGCAGGCATCTGGATAATACTGTGTTTCAAAGCAGAACGCATGACGGCTGTTATAATGAGCACCGCCCTTTCCAGGACGTTCATCTTTTAAGAAATTCGCAGTATAAAGCTGCATTCCCGGAAGATCTGTATAAGCTTCCAGTACCCGGCCGCTTGCAGGATCCTTTGCCTTGCCTGCAATGCCAAGAACACCTGCTTCATGGTTTAATACCCAGTTGTGATCATATCCATGTCCCAGGTTTAAAGCTTCAAAATCAGCTTCAATGTCCTGACCGAGGGGTTTCATTTTACGAAAATCCATAGGAGTTCCTGCTACTGGAAGGATCTCACCTGTTGGAATAGAGGTAGCATCTGCTGGTGTATAGCTGTCAGCTGCCAGCCATACCTGCTGATCTAATACAGGACCGCTGTTGTGACCTGCAAGGTTGAAATAGCAATGGTTGGTAAAGTTTGCAACCGTATCTGCATCGCTGACCATGTTGTAATCGATCTTTACACAGCTGTCTTCTGTTAAAGTATAGCTTATGCGGATCTTTGCGTTTCCAGGATAGCCCTGGTCACCATCAGGACTGTTTAAGAAGAAATCCAGGCGGCTGCCTTCTGCTGTCTCATATGCCCAGCATTCCCACATGCGGATATGAAATAAATGGGAACCGCTGTGCAGGTTGTTGGGACCATTATTGATCTCCAGCTTATAATCTTTGCCATCGAAGGTAATAACACCATTTCCAATGCGGTTTGCATTTCTGCCAATAGGCGCTCCAAAATGAGGTGTATTTACCTGATAGCTTTCCAGATCATCATAACCTAAGATAACATCTGCCATATTGCCTTCACGATCCGGAACCAGCATTTTGGTCCAGGTGGCGCCCAGATCAATAAAAGATGCGCTGACACCTTTTTTATTGGTCAGTGTATACTCATATACCTTTTCCCCGGAAGACATAGCACCAAACTCTTTTTTTAAGATTGCCATAAGAAAACCTCCTTTTAATCAGCATGTCCCCCCGGTATCCCGGGAGGACAAATTATGTTTCTTCTTATTTATTTTGCTGCAATGTATCCCTTTGCAGTAAGAAGCTCTGCACACAGAACAGCTCCGCCTGCTGCACCTCTTACGGTATTGTGGGAAAGTCCTACAAACTTGTAGTCATATACAGTGTCTTCTCTTAAACGGCCCACAGAAATGCCCATGCCATGCTCAAAATCTACATCCAGGCTTACCTGCGGACGATTATCTTCTTCCAGATACTGGATGAACTGTTTTGGAGCACTTGGAAGTTCCAGTTTCTGAGGAAGTCCCTTGAAGTTTACTAACTTCTCGATCAGCTGCTCCTTGGTTGGTTTCTTTTTAAACTTAACAAATACAGCTGCTGTATGTCCATTTAATACAGGAACACGGATGCGCTGGCAGGTAATAACAGGACTTTCTGCCTTAACGATCTGACCATTCTCAATGTGGCCCCAGATACGCAGCGGCTCCTGCTCACTCTTTTCCTCTTCTCCGCCAATGTATGGAATGATATTTCCTTCCATTTCAGGCCAGTCCTTAAAGGTCTTTCCTGCACCGGAGATTGCCTGATAGGTAGTTGCAACTACTTCGTATGGCTCATATTCCATCCATGCAGTTAAAACAGGTGCGTAGCTCTGGATAGAGCAGTTTGGCTTTACTGCGATGAAGCCTCTGGTAGTTCCCAGACGCTTTTTCTGGAACTCGATCACATCAAAATGCTCTGGATTTACCTCCGGAACAACCATAGGAACATCTGGAGTCCAACGGTGTGCGCTGTTGTTGGAAACTACAGGAGTTTCTGTCTTTGCATATTCTTCCTCAATTGCGCGGATCTCATCTTTGGTCATATCTACGGCGCTGAATACAAAATCAACGCTGGCAGCTACTTTTTCTACCTCGTTTACGTTCATAACAGCCAGCTTCTTTACAGCTTCCGGCATAGGAGTGGTCATTTTCCAGCGGTCACCTACTGCTTCTTCATAGGTCTTTCCTGCTGATCTTGGGCTGGCAGCTACTGTAACTACCTCATACCATGGGTGATTTTCCAGCAGAGAGATAAATCTCTGTCCTACCATACCTGTCGCACCTAAGATACCAACTCTTAATTTCTTTTCCATAGTTCCTCTCCTCATCTTTTGCAGGGCTTTGGGGCAGCCGCTGCTTTCGTTTTTGCCCCGTATCGGGGAATCTTTCCTTATCCTATAACAAAGTCAGGAAAATTGCAACAGGAAATTCGTCTTTTGCGTACATTTGTATTCACATGACGGACATGACTTTATTTTTGTTCGTCAGAAGTTTAGTTCAAACGGACTTTACTGCCTTTTCCATCCCTTTTTGCCAGCTTTAACCTGTTTAAATGAACTTCCTTGCCTTTATAGTCAATAACAAGATTTTCACCGATAAGATATACTGTCTCCAGTTCTTCATTTTTCGCCAGACGGATGCCCCTGAC
>JBNMGK010000060.1:0-11075 GCA_050872205.1 Enterocloster sp. | reverse complement strand
TATTTATAGTTTAAAACCGGTTCCAGATTTTCTCGATCCGGCTTAAAAACTCATCAGAAAGATATGCTTCCAGCTTATCAAAGGTAGACTGGTTGAATATTTCTTTGTCCGGCTGCTGATACTGCACCCATGCCATGGCACACCAGGTGATCCCCCGCAGGCAGGTGACCGGAATATAGATGTAAGTCCGTTCCTTTAAACCTGTGGTATCAAATCGGCCGTTTACTTTTTCTATGTATGTATCTAAAAAGGCGTCCATCTGGACCTGATCCAGGATCACATCTGTTTTCCAGAAGGTAGTCGTAGGCGCCAGGAAATGTCCCAGATCCTGGGCCGGATCTCCATACAATGGCTTTTCCCAGTCTACCAGATACGCCTCTTTTTCATTATTATTCGCTTGATCACCATTTTCCCCACAGACATTGTCCTCATCTGCCTTTCCACCATCAATATTTCTGTTATTAACAAGAAAATTGGTGGAATTTAGCTCTGTATTAATACAGCAGTGATAGGGAATATCTGTTTCTAAACTTTCCACTGCCTTCCAGCCCTGATCCAATAACTTGCGTATCCTGTGCTTTTTCTGCTCATCCCCCAGATCTGACTCCATATAGGTTTTTACCATGACTTCACACTCTTCCAGTATGGCTTTTAAAGGTTCTTCTGGCTGGATCAGTGAATGGTTTTCCGGCATTTTTACACTGTGTATATCTGCCAGACATCCTGCGGCTGAAAACAATTCTGTTTTATAATCCAGACTGTGTCCAGGCAGAAATTCCATGACCATGACACCATAGGGAAGATATTTGCAGCTTCCGTCTGCATAAATGGCTTTTGGCGTACGCCCGGAGTTCTCCAACAGCTTCAATGCCCTGTATTCGTAAAGGATCTGGTCTTTTAAATGCATCTGGCTGCCAAAATTGATCCGCAGCACCAGCTTTTTTCCAGTTATGGGATGAATAAAAGTATAATTGCGGTTGTATTCTCCCTGAGCCAGCATGACATAGTTTTCTGTCGCCTGTCCAGGCAGTCCCAGGCTTTCCCGATACTCTTTTGTTTGAATGTATTCTTTTAATCCTTTCGTTCGTTCCATGACCTGCAGCTCACCTACCTTACATCCCGGTATAACCGGTCGATCTTCTCTATAGGAACATGATCCCGGTACATTTTTCTCAACCGGTTCATTTTCCACATTAATTTTAATTTGGGTATTGTACCTTTGGGAAAGCGGCGGTCCGATGTGTAGATCCGCCTTTTCGCCATCCCCAGCCGTACTCCCATTTCTTTTAATGTCAATGAAAACTGGTAATCTTCCATGACCGGGATCACCGGGAATTTTCCCGCCTGAAAAAACAAGTCCCTGTCAATGAATATCCCCTGATCCCCAAACATCACCTTCCGGTCTTTGATCCTGTGATTGGAAATGACCCGGCAGGTAAACATAAAGAAATTCCTGGAATGAAAGGCGATCCCAAAGCAGCCCGCACTGTGGTCTTTCATCACCCGGCGGATCTCTTCCAATGGCTTTGGCGGCAGTTCACTGTCACAGTGAAGGAAAAACAGGATCTCTCCATGACTTTTCTCTGCCCCCAGGTTCATCTGATTGGCCCGTCCCTTTTCAGAACGGAACAGCTTAAAATCCGGTCCGATCATTTCCGGCGTCCCGTCTGTACTTCCCCCGTCTACAAAAAGGATCTCACAACGGGAACGGTAAGGATACAGCTGCTTTTTCATGGTTTCTATGGTCTTGGCCTCATTGTAGACCGGGATGATCACAGATATTTTTACATTTGCGGCCAGATACCGGCCTGTATGGCTGTTCTGAAGCCGTTTGTCCTGACGCATCCGCTGTCTGTAACACTGAAGGTCCTCCAACGTATCCATATCCTGACGTTTTGTTGTAAATCCAACATTTATTCCTGCATCTGAAAGTTCTCTTAAAGTATCTTCAAATACATGGCTGTGACCATAATTCTTTAAACCAAAGGCCTCAGGAATGGGCCGCTTCATGCCCACCAGATAATGACCACCGTCTGCTGTCTTTCCAAAAACAGCATCTTTGTCTCTTAATACCTGAAAAGCTTTTTCCAGATCCGGGCTGCTGATCTCCGGAATATCTGTCCCCATAAGAAGGCAGGCGTCATATCCCAGTCTAAGAACGTATTCCAGACTGTGGTACATCCTCTGTCCCAGAGACTCTCCTGTCTGTGGAAAATATTCTTTCTGTTTCCCAAGGATATCCTGAAGTTCTTTCACATCCCCGTCTTCGGCTGCATAGCACACAAAACAGTCTGCTTTTACTTTTCTGCACTGATCACTGATATCTTTCAGAAAACAGGTATGCAGCTTTGCGCACTGCTTTGGTGAAAAATAAGGCATCAGCCGTGTTTTCGTCTTTCCCGGTACCGGGATCCTTGTAAATAGGATCAGCGCCTGTTTCATTTAAACCAGCTCCTCTAAAATAGACAGCACATCAAAGACGATCTGGGGACATAGATCAAACATAAGGCCTTTTTCCAGCACCTTATCCATTTCACCTGGCTTTGAAATATCATGTCCCAGGATCTCACGGCACATATCGGAAGGATATTTTTCCAGAAAACGCTTCTTAAATTCAGCTACTTTTCCTGCCATAATGCCTTTCTGGTCACCGTCATTTTCCTCACTGTGTCCAAATACCATTCCAAGTACCATTAAAGCGCCGGTCACAGCGCCGCAGGTCTCCCCACACATCATTCCGCCCCCGAAACAGGCTGACATTTTTCTGGCCTGTTCCCTGGTCATTCCCATTTTTTCTGCACATGCGCCGGTCACCACCTGGGAACAGTCGATCCCGGCCATAAATAACTGACAGACTTCTTCTTTTGTCATGTTCTTATCTTTCCTCTCTATTCTGTTGCACCGCCGCAGCTTGATCCCTGACCGGCTGTACAGCCATAACAGTGGTTTGCAAGGCAGATCTTCCGTTTTTCATAAGGCTTTCCCACCTGATCAAAAATGGTCATTCCTGTAGAAAGAGGAAGTTCTGCCGCCTGGTTAAAATCGCAGTCATATAAGGTTCCGTCATAACCTACAGACAGCTGGAAACGGCACATAAGGCCCGGAAGTGTTGCTGGATTAAAGGAATCTGACAGCTTTTTCATATAACTTTCCAGGTTGCCGCTGCGCTTTAAAAATGCTTCAAAACGGCCCATTGGATTGTTGGTAATGGTAAATAAGTGGTCAAACACAATACCATAGTCTCTTCCCAGTTTTTCCCTGTACTCTGCTTCCATGGCACTTTGTACCGGCGGAAAAAAGGCACCTGCTGGATTGTAGACCATATTTAAGACCAGTCCATTTTCCTTTCCATAACCCAGATCATTTAACTGACGGATCACCTGAATGGCCTTATCAAAGGTTCCGTCACCTCTTACCCGGTCCATTTCTCTTGCGCGGTAGTAAGGCAGGGAACAGACGATTTCAATTTTGTGGCCCCTGTAAAATTCTGGCAAATGGCGGTAGCCTTCTTCTAACAGGATCACCAGATTGGTCCTGACGATCACATGACTGCAGATCTTACTGGCCTGTTCCACAAGCCACATAAAATCCGGGTTCATTTCCGGTGCCCCGCCTGTAATGTCAATGGTTTCCACCTTCTGCTCCCGACAGACTGCAAGACAGGCTTCCATTACATTCCGGCCCATAGCCTCTGTACGTGAAGGTCCTGCTTCTACGTGGCAGTGTTTACAGGCCAGATTACAGCGTTTTCCCACATTGATCTGCATAACCGAAAGACCAGGAGCTGTATAACACAGCTCCTTATCCTGGATCCGGCTTTCAAAATCCGGTATCCCGGTCAGTGCTTTCATATCTTCTAATGCCTGACTCATATCTTACAGCTCCAGCTTCTTAATAATGTTCTTCATCTGTACACTGTGGACCAGTGAAGCGCCGCCGCGGATCGCAGCTGCCACATGTACTGCTTCCATCATCTGTTCCGCGCTTACACCTTTGTTCAGACAGTCATTGGTATAAGCGTCAATACAGTATGGGCACTGTACTGTATGAGCTACTGCAAGAGCGATCAAAGCCTTTTCTCTTGCTGTTAAAGCACCTTCTGCAAATACGGCTCCATAATAATCAAAGAATTTTTCCGCAAGCTTCGGTGACTCTTCTCCTATGGTTCCAAATTTTGCCAGGTCTTCCGGATTGTAGTAAGTTTCCATTTCGTATGTTCTCCTTTTGTTTGTTATTTGGTTATTATTTTATTTTTATTTGTTTTCTTTTTCATATGTTCCATATAGATGCTGCGCATCATAAAGATCAGCGCTGACAGGGCAAAAATGATGAGAAGCCCTGTAACAAATAACTTAGCTCCGCCGGTAAGCATGCCGCCTACATAGGAATAAACAATGGTCGCTGGCAGCTGTCCGATCCCAGTGGCGATAAAGAAAGAGGAAAAGGACATAGATGTAAGTCCTGCTGCGTAGCTTACAATATCAAAAGACACGAAAGGCAGCAGACGGCAGATCAGTATCGTATTTTTTCCGTATTTTTCAAAAAATGTATCGATCTGTGCCAGACCGGAACGGCTGGTCAGCTTTTCAGCCACGTCACGGCCTAAGATCCTGGCAATGTAAAAGCAGATTGCCGCGCCTGCCATAGCGCTGGACCATGATAAAATAGCTCCCTTCCACCAGCCAAATAAGTTTGCATTGGCAAAGGTGATAAGAAATGCAGGCAATGGCGCGATAATGGACTGCAGGATCATTAACAGGAAAGATAACGCTGCTGCATAAGCCCCATGTGACGCTACAAAATCACGGAGCACGGTAAAATCACCTGTTGCAAACATGGCAAAGACCCGGTTCATGCCCTGATGTACAGACGGTACTGCCATGTATACGGCTACAGCTGCTACAGCACAGATGATCAGTATTATCTTTTCGATCCATTTATTTTTATTCTTCATACGTTTCCCCCTCTTCTATCTTCCTGCGCGGATCCGGTTCCACAGAGAATGACCCACATCCGGCGTCTCTTCTCTTCCCAGGATCTGGACCAGCAGATGTTTTATTTTTTTTCCACCGGCTCTTGTAAGATTTCCGGCGCAGGAAGCACAGTACACACTTGTATTTTGTATACTGCATGCTGATCTTGCCATTTGACCTGCAAGCTCCGGCTCTTTCACTGCCCCACAGCCTCCAAGACCACAGCAGTTTGCGTCAGAAAGTATCTTCGGTTCTGCTGCCAGAAATGGCCGGATCTGTTTTAAAAGTTCTCTCTTTTCCCGGTCCGGACATGGAAGGAAAATGTTCTGCTCTTCCATGATCATGGTTCCAAGCCCCAGTTCCTGCAATTTCTCATAAATGCTGATCACCGGAATAGAAAGTCTGCCTTTTAAGAAAGCATAACAGTTTGGACAGACCATAACCGCTTCTTTGGCTCCAGATGCCAGAAGTTTTTTATCCAGGCGTTCCAGGATCACTGCTTCTTTTTCTTCCAGTCCCAGCTCCGCCACCGGCTTTCCACAGCAGTCAAATACGGAAAATGCATCTGTTTTTTCTGCCAGCATTTTTCCCAGATAACGGGTAGTCTCCGGATAAAAAGAAGGGAAGTTGCAGCCAAAAAACAATGCCGTTTTTCCTGTTCCTGTGTATCTGCAAAATTTATAATCTTCTTTCTCCCACAGGAGCATCCCATAGCCCTTTTGGGGTATTCTGCCGTCATTTTCTTTTACCTGCTGTCTTCGGATCTGAAGGATCGTTTCCCGTCCGTCAATTCTCTGTGGACAGACCGAAGAACATTTTCCACAGAGAAAGCAGTGATACGCCAGTCTGGAAAGATTTTCTGTATTCCCAATAGTCAGGTCATATTTCTTTAAAAATCCACAGTTTTCTGTGCATATGCCGCAATGGGTACAACCTGTGACCAGCTCTTTCATCACATCTCATCTCCATTTTTCAGATCTGGATTTTCCTGCTCTGCAAGGACTTTTTTCTTTAACAGGATGCCCGCTGCTATTACTGCTGCTGCCAGTATAGCGGCTCCTATCAAACAGGCTGTTCTTATGCCTGGATCTGCAAGACCAGCTGTTCCCAATGTATACATGGCGGTTCCCGGAAGCATAAAAAGAAAAGAGCCAGCCGCATAGGTTTTTAATGGCATGTCCGTCACCCCATAAGCAAAGTTTTGCAGATTATAGGGAAATAAAGGCACCAGCCGGGTAATCATCAGGATCCAGATCTGTTTTTTTCCTGTTTCATCAAACAGCCAGTGACGCAGATATGGATTTTTTCTGGCCGCTGCTCCTACTGTATCTTTGAGAAAATACCTGCCCATGAGAAAGGCTGCAACCGCTCCTAAAGTAGCTGCCGCAGTACAGCACACAGTCCCCAGGACCGGGCCAAACAACAGCCCCGCAAGGATCGCAAAACTGATCCCCGGCAAAGCAAAAGCTACACTTCCGATCACAGTAGTCACCAGATATATGGAAATGGCAGCAGGAAGATTGTCTTCTGTTATACGCTGTAACATCTGAATAAGGTCCCCATTCAGGATCCGTTCTGACCAGCCAGAGTATTTTCCAGCCAAAAACAGTACAAGCATTCCCACTGCAAATACATATATTTTTCTCTTACCTGTTTTTTGTTTCTCCACTGCATTTCTCCTGTATACAACGTACAATTATTCTACCATCAATCCTCATGAATGTCCTATTGATATATTTGGCGAATATATGCTATTTATTGATATTTTCTATAAATACAAATGAAATCAGGCAAACAAAAAACGCGCCAGTGGCGCGCTCTTTGATCTAAACGATATCTTCTATTCTTTTCTGTATCGATTGTGATTATACATCAAATGGAAATACATTTCCTGTCTGGCATCTTCTCCCCGCCTGTCACGAATGGCTTCAAAAATGCGTCTGTGGGACAACAACGTCTGCTCGTATTCTGTTTCCTGCACCGAATCCGCAAAAACTCGCACCCCTTCTGTGATCACAGGGATCAGATTGTTCATGACCCGGTTGTGGGAACAGGTAGCGATCTGGGTATGGAACTGGGAATCTTTTTGGGAATAGTCCTTTTTATCCCGGATCAATTCTTCCAGTTCATCTAAAATGTCCCCCAGTTCTTTGATCTCTTCTTCTGAACCATTTTGCGCTGCCAGAGCTGCAAGGGCCGGTTCCAGGATCAGTCTCGCCTGGAGCAGATCCTCTGTCAGCTGCCGCCTGTCATCCATCATGAAAAAACCAAGGGGATCGTCTGCCACTCCATTTTTCTCGGAAATAAAGGTTCCTGAGCCCTGACGGATCGTAACGATGTTCCGGGACATAAGAATGCGCAGAGCTTCCCTTACTGTATTGCGGCCAACTCCCAGTGTTTCCACCAGTTCTGCTTCTGTGGGGAGTTTATCTCCCGGGCCATAACCATTTTCCTGGATCATTTCCAGCAGGCTCTGGGCCGTTTTCTCTCCTAAGGTCTGTTTTTCTGTATTTTTCATTCTTCCAACTTTCTATATTTCTGCATCTGACTACAGAGACATCATACTTTATAGATCTGGTATCCGGCTGCCTTGGAAAGGCGGTTCATGATCGCCTGGCCCAAATGATCCTGGCTGAAGCTTTCGGAAAAGATATAATCTACTTTTAAATCGTCAAATTCACGCAGCAGTGCATACAGGTTGTGAGCTACCGACTCCTGGCTCTTTCTGGCACCAATGCTGCGTACCTCGCCCTGTGGGTAATGTGATCTTGACTCGTCGGTACAGATAATACCTACTTTATAGCCTGCATCCAGCTTTTCTTTTGCCAGCTTCCATACAGTTTCCACCATTTTCTCTACCTGTTCCTGTGTCATGGCAACAGCTTCCCCTGTTTTTCTGGCATCTGCCACATTTGCAGGCTCTACCAGGGTCAGATCTGCCTTTGGAGCATAATGTTTGTATTTCATGCCTGGTGCTTTTGGACGGACACCTGCTGCCATCGGTCCTAAAATAGCCGGGTCAATGGTAACTTCTCCTAATACATCTCGCAACATTTCCATGGTAATAGCGCCAGGACGCAGAACAGCCGGAATATCACCAGAAACATCAACAATGGTAGACTCCACACCGATCCCAACAGGACCGCCGTCAATGATCATCTCGATCTTGCCGTTTAAATCCTGCCATACATGGTCCGCAGTAGTGGGGCTCGGACGGCCGGAGGTATTAGCACTTGGAGCTGCAACCGGTACTCCAGCCAGTGCAATCAGACGGTTTGCAACCGGATCAACAGGCATACGCACTGCTACGGTATCCAATCCACCGGTAGTTCCATAAGGCACAATATCGCTCTTTGGGAAGATAATGGTCAACGGGCCCGGCCAGAAAGCATCCATTAACTTTTTTCCTGCTTCCGGGATATATTTTACCAGTGGTGTGACTTCTGCGGCACAGGATACATGGGCGATCAGGGGATTGTCGGAAGGTCTGCCTTTTGCAGCGTAGATCTTTCCTGCTGCTTTTTCGTCCAAGGCATTTCCACCTAAACCGTATACAGTTTCTGTTGGAAATGCAACAAGACCGCCGTCACGTAAGATCTGGGCGGCTTCTTTTAATTCGTCATCGTTTATGTTTTTTGTATCACTTATTTTAATTCGTTTGGTTTCCATGGTATATCTCCATTTATGTGTACTTTTTGCTTGTGAACTCAGGCTCCCGCGCTGATGCGCTTATCTGCCAGCTGGTAAACTCAGGTTCCCCGCGCTGACGCGCTCCACTGCCTGCTGACGCAGGCGGAACCTTCGTTAATGGCTTGTGAAAAACAAATGTCTGCTTCGCAGCCGCTTGTTTTTCCCTGCGCTCATTATATCACACATCTCAAAGAAAAAACAGCCGTGAGAAGTTTATTAACATTCTCACGACTGTCTAAGATCAGCCTAAAGCCTTTTATTTCCCTGCAGTTCCAATACGGACTAATGCGCGGTGAAGCTTGGCTTCTGCCAGTTTCACTTCTTTTTCGTCCATTCCGGACTGCTGCAGTTTCTCTTCTGCCCTCTTTTTTGCCTCTTCAGCGCGGGCTACGTCGATATCTTCGCTCCACTCCCAGGTAGTTGGGATCAGACGGCATTCGCCGTTCATCATGGTCAGCATTCCGCCGATGCAGGCTGCTTTCCGTTCGGTTCCGTCCTCTAATACTACATGGGCTGTTCCCATTCCAATGGCCGTGCAGTAATTCATATGGCGGGCCAGAATGGCAAGGTCTCCGTGGATGGTCCGGCAGGATATGCTCTGTACCTGGCCGTCAAATACATTTCCGTCCATGGTTGCGATCTGTAAATGGAAGGTCGTCATATACCTGTTCCTCCCTTCTACTGCTGCTGTTTTGCTTTTTCGTATACATCATCAATGGTGCCTGCAAACAGGAAGCAGCTCTCCGGGATGTCATCGCACTCACCGCTTAAGATCTTCTTGAATCCGCGGATGGTCTCTTTTAACGGCACATACTGGCCTTTCATACCTGTGAACTGCTCTGCTACGGAGAAGCTCTGGGACAGGAATCTCTGTACCTTACGTGCTCTGGATACGGTCAGCTTATCTTCTTCAGAAAGTTCATCCATACCCATGATAGCGATAATATCCTGCAGTTCTTTATAACGCTGCAGCACTCTCTGTACGGAACGTGCTACCTGATAATGCTCTTCGCCTACTGTCTCAGGAGACAGGATACGGCTGGTAGAATCCAGCGGATCTACTGCCGGGTAGATACCCTGGCTGGCAATATCACGGGAAAGTACGGTGGTTGCATCCAGATGGGTGAATGTGGTTGCAGGAGCCGGGTCAGTTAAGTCATCCGCAGGTACGTATACTGCCTGTACGGATGTAATGGATCCCTTCTTTGTAGAAGTGATACGCTCCTGTAAAGCACCCATTTCTGTTGCCAGTGTTGGCTGGTAACCTACTGCGGAAGGCATACGGCCAAGAAGGGCGGATACCTCAGAACCAGCCTGGGTGAAACGGAAGATGTTATCAATGAACAGAAGCACGTCCTGATTCTTAACATCACGGAAGTACTCTGCCATAGTCAGTCCGGAAAGGGCAACTCTCATACGTGCGCCCGGCGGCTCGTTCATCTGACCATATACTAATGCAGTTTTATCGATAACGCCGCTTTCCTGCATTTCTCCGTAAAGGTCGTTTCCTTCACGGGTACGCTCTCCTACACCGGTGAATACGGACAGACCACCGTGTGCAGTTGCTACGTTGTGGATCAGCTCCATGATAAGGACTGTCTTACCTACGCCGGCACCTCCGAACAGACCGATCTTACCACCCTTTGCGTAAGGGCAGATCAGGTCTACGACCTTGATACCTGTTTCCAGGATCTCGGTTGCCGGTGTCTGCTCTTCGTAAGATGGAGCCGGACGATGGATCGCCCAGCGCTCCTTAGCTTCTGGAGCAGGCTTATTGTCTACAGGATCGCCTAACAGGTTGAATACACGTCCCAGGCACTCATCGCCTACAGGTACGGTAATTGGGCTTCCTGTATCTACTGCGTCTGTACCGCGCACAAGTCCATCTGTGGAACTCATAGCAATGCAGCGCACTACGTCATCACCGATCTGCTGTGCAACTTCTGCAATCAGCTTATGACCGTTGATGTCGATCTCAATCGCGTTCAGCAGTGCAGGCAGTTCCCCTTCCTTGTACCGGATATCCAGTACCGGTCCGGTAACCTGCACCACCTTTCCAATGTGTTTCTCTGTCATATATCTATCTCCTCTTTAAGGCTCCTCTGCACCAGCTACGATCTCAGTGATCTCCTGGGTTATGCTGGCCTGACGGGCACGGTTATAATACAGGCTGAGCTGTTCGATCATCTCTCCTGCATTCTTGGATGCGGCATCCATTGCTGTCCTTCGCGCTGCCAGCTCACTGGCAACAGACTCGCACATGGCACCATATACCATACCAGCCAGATACTCCGGCACGATGGCGTCAAACACCGTTTCGCTGTCCGGCTCATATAAGATCAGGGAATGGATCTGTTTCATATCCTTTTCTTCCCCTGAAAGGTCTTCTAACGGAAGCATGGATGATACACC
>JBNMGK010000194.1:0-5296 GCA_050872205.1 Enterocloster sp. | reverse complement strand
TGCTGTCAATTGCTCCGTAAATTTCCGGGATATCATAAGAGGGATCTGTTCCTTTATCCCAGCCCCATACATTTTCATAAACATCAATGGTAATATCTCCATCAACCTCATAAACCCCTGTTTCAAATGGAGATTCCGCAAAACTATTGCCAGCTCCAACAATCGGCCAGTTACCATTTAACCGCAATGTGCGGTCTGTATCCTCATATTCTTCTGAACCTGCGATAATATGCAGATCACCCCGGATGATCGACTTTTCTGCATATTCCTGCGTTCCACAGATCTCATTGGCACGGCCGGACCGAACTTCCAGCGTAACATTCCCCTGCATTTCACAGCCATAGCTTCCCTCGATCGCAGGTGATGCCTTTGCATTTTCATTATCATAGATCAGCGTTGCATCGCCACCAACATAGACATCTGGACTGTTTTTTCCATCACCGCTGGTGCCATCCCCCCATAACACAGCCTGGATTAAGATGATTACCATCTTGCATGGCAATATTTCCAGTAATCTCCAAGTAGGTATCGCCTTCTACAGATGCCTGATAAGAGCCACCGATTACATCGTGAAGTCCACTGCTTGATACCGGATTGATTTCTCCGTCACCAGCCAGTACAACATAGGTACTATCTACAGTTTCTTTATAACCGCCACCGTAAAGAGTCTCGCTTAAATATATTTCCGATTCTTCTGTAAAAATTGTTTCATAGCCATTACAAAATAATCTTCTTCCGGAAACTTTTACATTTTCAAAAGTACATGGACCCGCTAAAATCCCATAGCCGTAAAAAACAATGGTATAAGACTCATTATCTTTACTTTCAAATGTAATGTGTGCCCCCGCAACGCCTAATGTAGATATAGCATTTTCAGCAGGAATTGTAACATTATCATTTAAAATGATAACCGCTTCATCTGCATCACTGCTTTCAATGGCTTCAAAGGCCCCACTTAAACTAAGATCATCTTCACCTGATCCCACCTCATAGGTATTTCCCTCTGTCTGAGCCGTCAGCAATGCAGGTAATACCGGCAATACTTCCTCATATAACGGGCAATCCTTATCATGAAGTCCTCCTGTGCAGCCTTCCAGATGGGCACAGTCCTAGTCATATTCTTCATTACATGGGCAGTTTTCATCATGTTCCCCATTCACACATCCTGCTAAATGGGCACATTCCTTTTCAGCCTCTTCCAGATCGTCTTTCTTTTCTTCTTCACCGGTTTTAGCTTCCTCATCCGGTTTTACTTCGTCTGCAGCTTTATCTGCGGCATCCGGGTCAGATGGATCCTCTTCATCTGTTGAAGGTTCTTTGTCTTCAGCATTTTCGACATCTTTTTTATCACCTGTGTCATGATCCTCTAAATCATCGGATTCCCCGGTTTTATCCGTTGTTTCATCCTTATCCGTTTCCTGGTCATTTTTACTGTCTTCGCCAGCGTTCCCGGTATCAGAATCATCTTTATTAGAATCACCTTTGTCAGAATTATCTTTATCATCAGAATTGTCCTGATCATCTTTCGACGCATCTGTATCCTTGTCTTCTGAGCTGTCAGTATCCGAGCCATCTAAATTGTTTTCCTGGTTTTTATTTCCCTGGGCTTCATTTCCCTGGGCTTCATTTCCCTGGGCTTCATTTCCCTGGGCTTCATTTTCCTGATTAGAATTGTTGGAATTGTTATCTTGATCTTCCTCAATAGATGTTATTTCCTGAGCAGAATGCTGCCCCCCCCCCATTACTCATGGCTAAAACCGGGTTGGCATTTAAAGATACAAGTAGACTTGTAGATAAAATGTATGATAATAATTTTTTACTTTTCATTTTTCCCTTTCCTCTCTGCGGATGTACATTGAAATTAATCGGTCCCACCAGGAAAAGAAAGGAAAGGAATCTCATATTCTCATTATATATACGCTTTTTTGACTTATGTTAATAGCTGCTAAATAGATTTGGCATTTGCTGTTTTTCCTTATCTATCATCATACTCTTCGAGCCTATATTTGTCAAATAATTTCCATATTTTGGTAACTGTTTTTCGAACAATCATCCCCCTCTTTTTCCATAAAAATATCCCGATGTGATCCGTTTCCTTCTCACACCGGGATACTTCATTTATTTTTTCAGGTTCTTACGCATTCTCTTATCTTCATACATTTTTTCATCTGCTTCACGGTACATTTTATCATAATCTACCATACCATGTGCCATACTGCTTCCCATGGAGAATTTCAGATCTACAATAAGCCCCTCTTTTAACTGAGCCGTACGTCCACTCTGAAGCGCCTTCAGATTTTCGATCCTCTGCAAAAGCGCCTCTTTCTCATATCCATAATAGAACAGCGTAAATTCATCACCGCCCTGACGGCAGAGAATGCAGTTCTCACCGGCTTCCTGTTTCAGCATATCTGCAATCTTCTTCAGATACTCGTCTCCATTTTCATGACCGTATGTGTCATTGACCATTTTCAGGCCATCGGCATCTATCATAACAGCACCACAGTAATAAGGCTCTCTGCACTCTTCCAGTATTTTAGGAAGTCTGGCATCTCTGCCGGTGCGGTTAAACAGTCCGGTCAGATGATCGTGGTCTCTCTGGTATTCGATCTCCTTGCGCTTGCGGATCTCTTCTGTAACATCCGTAACAACACCGAAGATCTCTTCCCCTTCCTGAACCTCTTCAATACGCAGATACTGACCATTTCCTACAGCAAAGATCTCATTTTCACCTGCAACCGGCTCTTTTTGCATACTTCCAAGATAGTTCCTGAAATATTCCCAGTCGGAGGTCAGCTTCCACACATCTTCCGTACCGATCTTTAAGATCTGAAGAACATCGCCGGTAAAACGAACCTTCTTCATCTGCTGGTTGTACTCATATACGCCGATGCGCATATCTGTCTTTCCAAGAACATAAGTCATTTTCTTGTCATTGACTAACAGGCTCTGGAGCATTTCATTAATATAGCGGCTCAGTTCGGAAAATTCCTTGCTGCTATGAACATCTACTTTGGCGTTTAAGTCACCCATGGTGATCTTATACAGCCTGCCATTTACTTCCCCGATCTTCTGGACTACGTCCCGGTCCATATACCGGGTTACTGCCTTAAACAATGCCAGCGCTATGATCCCCAGACAGACCACCAGATATAACATATTTAAAGGAATGCGGCCATAAAGCGCCCTGTTGGTCACTGCCACGCCAATGTAATTGTCCGCTACTTTCTTAAATACTGTATAGGAACGTTTACCATTAATGGTACTGGAAAAGCCTTTTGTACTCTGGATCTTTTCAGCGCTTAAACCAACCGCTGCCATGTCCATTCCCACTAATTCTGCATCCGTAGCACCTACGATCTTGCCTGTCTGGGCATCCACTGCAAAGTAGCTGGTATCCGGATTGACACAAAGCTGTGAAAAAATATAGGGCAGTTCATTTTTCTCTGTCACTTTGGAAACATTGACCGGCTCAATACCTACCTCAACAATAAACTCCCCGGTGCTGTTCCACATAGCAGAATACTGCATCAGCTTCTGTTCCGCTGTATTTGGTTCAATTTCCTGGACCATTTTCAGAGATTTGTCCGTAAGCATGGGCTTAAAAAAGTTCATCTGCTCACCGGAGTCAAAGTTATACCCATAATACTGGGGATGAGTTCCGGAAACGATCTCACCTCTGGCGTCAATAATGTGGATCTCGTCCACTTCCATGAATTCCGCGATCTTTCGCAGCTCATCCCGGTCATATCTCGCCCTGGTATTCTTCTCCAGAATATAAGCAATAGCCTCTGCATTATGAAGACATTCTGCCGTATATTCCTGGCGCAGCCTGGTAAGCTCCTTCTGGTTCTCCTCCAAAATCTTATCCATCTGCTCAAAGATCTTATCCGCTGTCCCCTGAGCCCGGCTCTGTTCATTTGCAATATTCAAAACAAGTACACTAACTAAGATCACACTTACCAGGGCAAATGTGACCTTATACATGTAACTTCGTATAGATTCCTTTAAAGTACGCACATCTTCTCCTTATTTGCTATATGTACCCCTGCCATCTTACGTACATATACTTACTTCTTCCTCACTTTGAGAAAGATCATCATATCTTCGGTTACAAAAATTATAGCAAGTTTAGAGGAGTTGGGCAAGTTTTTCATTGGTTTTAATTGGCTGTTCCTTTAATCTGTCCTATAATCACACGGTTCATACATCAAAAAATTTTAAAATATATCTGTTGATAAATCAGATTTTTTTACGTATACTATAAGTGAAAGAAGCTATTAATAGCTTAACAGCAGGTATATCTCGACCTTTAACCGAGACAGTTATCAGGGGGCGTATCTCAGCCCTAAGCGAGACAGTTAAAAGAGAGTGTTTCGCCACTCCAAGTGCGAACTTAACAGCAGGGCGGTTTTATCCGCCCTATTTTAATACGGAGGTGAAAATTGCAGGATAAGATAAAGAAAAACGCCCTGGAATTATATAAACATAAATTAGCCAATGGTACATCAACTGCCTTATCCAAAAGGTGCAACGATTTTCTATTATTAGAAGAAAAATGTCGCTCTTATCTGCAATTTAAGAAATAGATCATTTCCGGCACATCTCCTTCAAATACTCCAACATCGTCCCCGACACCACCGAATTCGCCGTCTTTGAAAATGCCAGTCCCAGCGTCCTGTGTGAAGCCGGTTCTAATGGTCTGGCCTCTACATCATCTCTGGCAAAGGCTTTTAATACCATTTCCTGGGAAATGGTAACGCCCAGGCCGCTTTTTACAAAGGCCATGATCAGTGTATCGTCCCGGAAGCTGTAGGTGATCTTCGGCTTTACAGGACATTTTGCCAGTAAATGCTGGATATCATTGTCGCAGCCAGGTGTTTCTATAATTAATGGATACGCAAACAGTTCCGGCAGCGTGACCCGTTCTTTTTCTGTAAGTGGATGCCCCTTGGGCATTACCGCACACAGGGGATCATCGATCAGCGGGTAAAATTTCAGGTCATCTGCCACAATGGAGGACAGAAAACCGCAGTCCACCTGTCCATGGATGATCCAGTCACGGATCTCATCATAATTGCCGTCAAAAATCTCCACCTGCACCTTGGGATAATGTTCTTTGAAAAAATGGATCACTCCCGGCATCCATAGTGCTGTGATGCTTGAAAAGCTTCCCACACGCAGCTTTCCTTCGATCTTGTGGTTGATATTAAAAGCCGCCTGGCGCAGCTTGGCTTTCTGATTTACCATTTCCTGAATATAAGGGATCAGCCTTGCTCCGTTATCTGTAAGTATG
>JBNMGK010000072.1:0-10159 GCA_050872205.1 Enterocloster sp. | reverse complement strand
TTTTGTATAGGAAAAATGCACCGATGGCGCATGTTACAGGCTGCAAATGGAGAAGGAGTTCGTTTTATGAGGGGAAAATCCAACTTTTATAAGCATCTGGTCAGGATATTCTGGCTGTCCCTGATCCTGGGGACAGTTGGGATATGGTACTATGTGGACCGGAGTATACCGGACCGGATCAGTGTAACAGAAAATGACCAGGAAGAATTTACATTTTCCCTTCCGTGGCGGGCCACTGTATACAGTGAAAGTAAAGAAGTGGCACTGGGGAATGAAAGCAATATCCCGGCAGATAAGATCACCATAAGCAGCAGAGAACCATTTTCCATGTATGCAGGGAAAAAGGGAAGCTATCAGCTGGATCTGAAATTATTCGGCGTCATCAAATTTAAGAACATACAGGTAGATGTGGTGGATACTACCAGGCTGATCCCATGCGGCAGTCCTGTGGGGATCTATTTAAAGTCCAAAGGGATCATGGTCATTGGCACCGGGCGCATTACCGGGGAAAATGGGATGGAAATGGAACCGGCAGTGGGAAAATTAAAGTCTGGAGACTATATTGAAGCCTTTAATGGGGTAAAGCTTGGGACAAAGGAAGAACTGGCAGAGGCAGTCAGCCATTTTCAGGGAGAAAATGTAACTCTGACTGTGCGCAGAAATGGGGCAGAAACGCAGATTAAGATAAAGCCGGTAAAAGGAACAGACGGCTCCTGTAAGTTAGGTGTATGGGTGCGGGATGATACCCAGGGGATCGGGACTGTGACCTATATGGACCTGAATGGGAAATTCGGGGCTTTGGGCCATGGGATCAGTGACAGCGATACAGGGGAGTTAGTGGAGACTTCCGGTGGAAACCTTTATAATACCCAGATCTTAGGGATTGAAAAAGGAAAAATAGGAACACCGGGAATGCTTTCCGGGGTGATCTACTATGGTCCCAAGTCAGAGATCGGGACAGTCACAGAAAATACAGATTATGGGATATTTGGAAACGTAAGCCAGACCTTTTTAAAAGAACACAGATCAGCCTCTATGGAAGTGGCCAGACGGCAGGAGGTAAAAACAGGACCTGCCCTGGTGCGTACCAGCATCTCAGGGCAGGCGAAGGATTATTCCGTTGAAATACAGCGGATCGATATGACAGGAAACAAAAAAAACAAAAGCCTGGTGATCAAGATCACAGATCCGGAACTGCTGAATTTAACCGGAGGCATTATCCAGGGAACCAGCGGTTCACCATTGATACAGAATGGAAAGCTGATCGGGGCAGTTACCCATGTATTTGTCCAGGACCCCACAAGAGGATACGGCATACTGATCGAGGATATGCTGGGGCACTGATAAGAAAGATCAGAACCAGTTGCATGACCTACCTTATGATCCGGTTTGCCTGCTTATCCTTATACATTTCCTGGTCAGCTTCCTCATAAGCCTGTTCAAAGGAAAATTCTCCTGTTTCTGTGGTGGAAATACCGAAAGCAGCGCTGAGAGTCAGCTTTTCATCACTGCGTTCAACCAGCTTTTTCTTAATAGCTGCCACGATCTCCTGGGCTTTTTCCCTGCTGCACTGGGTGCAGAGAATGAGAAATTCGTCACCGCCTATCCGCATGGCAATTCAGCATCCACTGTGTTTTCCACAGGCATTTCTGTCTTCTGGCAGGCGCATAAAGTGAATGCTGCAATAAAAATGACACAATGTTTCTATAGACAGTCATTGAAAAAGGCTGATAAAGCAATTATACCACTTGGACAAAGTTTATCTAGCGTATGGTGGGAAAATAGTGGAAATTGATAAAAAATGTGTATGTAAGTTGGTGACATCGTATAGTTTGTTTTATGCAAATCAATGAATAAAGTCACAAATTTATAAAAACTGATAAAATTCGACAATTTTAGATAATAAAAGATAACTATTAATATAATGTTAAAATGTCTAAAAATGCGGTGGATTTTTCTTGAAACGTGACGATATTTGCCTTTATAATATCTACCATAAAAGACTTAACGCGGCAGAGTGATGAAGAACAGGAATGAAAAATATAAAAAAGAATGAAATCGCGTTAAGAGATGCAGGAGGTAGAAACGTGGAAAATGTAAATGTTGTAATTGTAGATGATAATCCTATGATATTAAACACGTTAGATGAAATGATCAGTTCTGAAGCCGGACTTTCAGTGATCGGAAGAGCTGATAATGGAAAAGACGCCATTGACATGATAAAAGATACCGAACCTGACGTTGTTTTACTGGATCTGGTCATGCCAAGAGTGGACGGCATTACTGTGGTTGAAAATATCAAGAAGAAAACTTCTATGTTTAAAAATCCGGCTTTTATTATTTTAAGTGCTGTAGGCGGGGAGCAGATGACAGAGGATGCTTTTAAGGCAGGCGCCAATTATTTTCTTATGAAGCCCTTTGACCGGGATATTCTGGTAAATAAGATCCGCCGTATTGGAAACCGCCCGGTCCGTCCGGTTCCGGGAAAGGTATTAGAGGCGCCAAAGAAAGCAGCTACACCGGAAGAGGAAGAATGTAACAGAGAAGAGTATTTAAAGGAGCATCTGGAGACAGATATCACCAAAATGCTCCATGAATTAGGGATTCCGGCCCATATAAAAGGATATCAGTATCTGCGGGATGCCATTACCATGGTAGTAAAGGACCGGGAAATGATGGAAGCGGTAACAAAGATCCTGTATCCGGAGATCGCAAAGAAGAATTACACCAGCTCCAGCCGTGTAGAACGTGCCATCCGTCATGCCATTGAGGTTGCCTGGGGCAGAGGAAGCTTAGAGGTGATCGATGAGCTGTTCGGGTATACTATCAGCACAGGAAAAGGAAAGCCTACCAATTCGGAGTTTATTGCGCTGATCGCGGATAAGATTTGTCTGGATTACAAGAAAATCGGGGTGTAGGCAGATGCCGGATACGGGGTATCATATGTAAAGATTTCGTTATAAAAAATTTACCAATAACTTCTTTCTTATTTTACAAAAGTACGGTATACTATAGATTAAGGCAAAACGCCGCCTGTAACTCAGGAGAGGGAGGTTTGGATGAAAAAGATTTTATTTGCGGCATCTGAAGCAGTACCATTTATAAAAACAGGGGGATTAGCAGACGTAGTTGGCTCACTTCCAAAGTGTTTTGACAAGAGATACTTTGATGTAAGAGTCATTATCCCGAAGTATCTGTGTATTAAGCAGGAATGGCGGGACAAGATGCAGTATGTGGACCACTTCTATATGGACTACTTAGGCCAGAGCCGTTATGTGGGCATCCTTCAGTATGTACATGAGGGAATTACATTTTACTTTATTGACAATGAAAGCTATTTTAACGGACCAAAGCCATACGGGGACTGGTATTGGGATCTGGAGAAATTCTGTTTCTTCTGCCGTGCAGCACTTTCCGCTCTGCCGGTGATCGGCTTCCAGCCGGATGTAGTACATTGTCATGACTGGCAGACAGGTCTGATCCCGGTTCTGTTAAAGGACAGCTTCCATGGCGGAGAATTCTACCGTAATATGAAGTCCGTTATTACCATCCATAACCTGAAATTCCAGGGTGTATGGGATGTAAAGACCATTCAGAGATTTACTGAGCTGCCGGATTATTATTTCACACCGGATAAGTTAGAAGCATATAAAGATGGAAACCTGTTAAAGGGCGGTATTGTTTATGCAGACGCTATTACCACTGTAAGCAATACCTATGCAGAAGAGATCAAGATGCCATTTTACGGCGAAGGTTTAGACGGCCTGATGCGGGCAAGAGCCAACAGTCTGCGTGGCATTGTAAATGGTATTGATTACGATGATTTTAATCCGGAAACAGACAAATACATTGTACAGCAGTATACAGCCAAGAACTTCCGCAAGGAAAAGGTGAAAAACAAGAAGGCTCTTCAGCAGCAGTTAGGACTTCCTGTAGATGAGAAGAAGTTCATGGTAGGTATCGTTTCCCGTCTTACAGACCAGAAGGGACTTGACCTGGTACAGGGCGTTATGGATGAGCTTTGCAGTGATGATATGCAGCTGGTAGTTTTAGGTACCGGCGATGAGCGTTATGAGAATATGTTCCGTCATTATGACTGGAAATACCATGACAGAGTATCTGCCCAGATCTATTACTCTGAGGAAATGTCCCACCGTATCTACGCAGGATGTGACGCATTCTTAATGCCATCCTTATTTGAACCATGTGGTTTAAGCCAGCTTATGGCTCTGCGCTATGGTACAGTGCCGATTGTCAGAGAGACCGGCGGGTTAAGGGATACGGTACAGCCTTACAATGAATTTGAAAGCACGGGAACCGGCTTTTCCTTTGCAAATTATAATGCACATGAGATGCTTGGAAGCGTACGCTACGCAAAATATATTTACTACAACAAACGCCGTGAGTGGAATAAGATCATAGACCGTGATATGGCAGCTGATTTCTCCTGGAGAACATCTGCAGCCAAGTATCAGGAACTGTATGACTGGCTCATTGGCTAAGAGATTTAGAAAGAGGTGTGACACTCATGGAAATGCCGGAGGCAAATGAATATTTAAGTGATCCGGAGTACATGGAGTGCGTGTCAGATATATTGAGCCATCCTGTATTCCAGTCTATGGATCAGTACATACAGCATGGCACCACTACCTGTAAATGTCATTGCATACAGGTATCTTATCTGGCCTATAAATGGTGTAAGAGATTTGGAGGAAACTGGAGGAGCGCTGCGAGAGCAGGGCTTCTCCATGATCTTTTTTTATACGACTGGCACACCCATGCCAGGGAGACTGGAGATCATTTCCATGGTTTTACCCATCCGCGTACTGCCATGGAAAATGCAATACAGTATTTTGAACTGACAGAAGAGGAAAAAGACGCGATCCTGCGTCATATGTGGCCGCTGACACCGGTTCCGCCCTTAACGAGAGCGGGGTATGCGGTCACTTTTGCCGATAAAATGTGCAGTGTGAAAGAAACAAAAGCCACTGTAAGACGGCTGGCGGCTGTGCCTGGGCACATTCTTTTTGCGCAGGCGGCAGAAAGGGGAAAATTTTAAAATATGGATACATGGAAAGCAATGCTGGGAAATCAGGTTCTGATCAGTGCCGTAGTGGGCTGGACGGTAGCCCAGGTCTTAAAGACCCTGATCGACTTTGCTTTAAATAAAAGTTTCAATGCAGAACGTCTGGTAGGTTCCGGCGGTATGCCAAGTTCTCATTCTGCGACTGTGTGCGGATTGACAACAGCGGCGGGGTTAAAATACGGTGCCGGTTCCTTTGAATTTGCCATATCCTTTATACTGGCTATGGTGGTCATGTATGATGCAGTAGGCGTAAGACAGGAAACAGGCAAACAGGCCAGACTGTTAAATTCTATTCTGCTTGAAAATCCGCTGAAGTTAAGCGGTGAGGTACTTCAGCAGAAGTTAAAGGAATATGTGGGGCATACACCGATCCAGGTGGTAGCAGGAGCTGTTTTGGGAATTGTTTTGGCACTTATTATTAATAACTATTATTAATTTGATACCAGGGTCAAAAGGTCTGAAATCCGACGCAAGCTTGCTTGCAGGAGGATTTTTGAACTTGGGATCCGCCAAAAACATGAGTAAGAAGCCATTTTTTGAAGAAAAATGAGCGGATTACGAATGTTTTTAGAATTGCGAGAGTGCAAAGCACGTAGCAATTCAGTATCAAAGGGGTCAAAATACTTTTTGCCCCCAACATCATTAAATTTCCTTTGGAGGAACCAATGAGTATTTATAATTATGTAAACTGGTTTTTTATGTACAGCTTTCTGGGATACCTTCTTGAGTGTGTTGTGCTTACAATTGAATACAAAAAGCCCGTAGTGGACCGTGGTTTTGGCCATGGCCCCTTTTGCGTCATATACGGCTTTGGTGCAGTAGGAGCCTGCCTGCTTTTAAGTCCTCTGGCAGACCACCCGGTAGAACTGTATACAGCATCCATGACTATGGCAACCACCATGGAACTGATCACTGCCAATGTGATGATCCGCCTCTTTGGAAGCTTCTGGTGGGACTACAGCCACAAGCCATTTAATTACAGAGGCATCATCTGTCTGGAAAGCAGCCTTGCATGGGGACTTTTAGGCCTGTTCTTCTTTTATTATCTGGATGGCTGGGTACGTACGGCAGTAGGCTATATCCCAGGCCGGTTCGGGGCTGTTATGGCAGTTGCCGTTACTTTATTCTATCTCTGCGACTTTATCTGGTGTATCCGCATGCGTCTGGGTGTGCCGGAAGGTGGAGAAGAGGAGGAGTGCGAAGAAACAGTAGGAAGACTGAAGGTATATTAATATGGAATTAAAAGAAAGCCTGAAGGAGTGGAAGATCGTTTTGGCTTCTGCATCCCCAAGGAGAAAAGAACTATTAGAACAGATCGGCATCATCCCGGATGTCCGCCCAAGTGAGGTGGAAGAGGAGAAAAATGAGGAAGATCCGGCAAAACTGGTGGAAAATCTTTCTTATGTAAAGGCTGCAGATGTGGCTTCCAGATGTGAAGCAGGAACACTGGTGATCGGGGCTGATACAGTGGTTGCTGTATGCCCTAAGGGAGAAGAAAGACCGGTGATCCTTGGTAAGCCGGGAAATGAGGAAAAGGCAAAAGCCATGATCCGTCAGATCCAGGGCCATGTACACCAGGTATATACAGGCGTGACCATTATCCTGTGCCAGGAAGAAGGAAAATATGCCGGAAGTACCTTTTCTGAAAAGACAGATGTGGAAGTTTATGACATGGAAGAGGCGGAGATCACAGCCTATGTGAGTACCGGTGAACCTCTTGATAAGGCAGGTGCCTATGGCATCCAGGGCAGTTTTGCAGCTTATATTAAGGAAATTCATGGGGATTATACCAATGTAGTGGGACTTCCTTTAGGCCGGTTATGCCATGAAATAAAAAATGTCCTCTCGGAGTCTTCCTGCACCTGCCTTTGTGGCTGATTTTCCGCCAGTCGCACCCGAATTTCAGAGGCGGACGCAACGCCAACGCCTCAGAAATTTGGGCACAACTGACAAAAAATCTTCTCACAAAATCAGGCACAGAAAGATTCCGAGAGAACATAAGAAACTTTTGGAGGAACAGGACGATGATCAAGCTGATCGTGACTGATGTAGACGGAACCTTAGTAGAAGATGGTTCGCCTGATATTAACCCCGAACTTTTTGAGACCATTTTAAAATTAAGGGAAAAGGGCATCCAGTTTGCTGTTGCCAGCGGAAGACCCTGGGCCAGTGTGGAACGTACCTTTGACCCTGTGAAGAAAAAAGTGTTTTATATTGCCAACAATGGCTCTTATATCGGCTGCTTTGGCAGAAGCCTTTATGTATATTCCATTGACAGGGAGATAGTAAAAAGGCTGATCCCGGCTGTGCGTAAGATCCCAGGACTTTCCATGGTGTATGCGGCAGCGAACGGGGATTATACAGAGTCTAAGGATGATGCTTTGTGTCAGTGGCTGGTAGAAAGCTATAAATTTAATCTTCACAGAGTGGACGACCTGTTGCAGGTAAAAGAGCCATGCACCAAGCTTTCTATTTATAAAGAGGGCGGCGTGGAAGAAGCCACCAGGCCTCTTGTAGAAGAATTTAAGGACATTTTGCAGATCTCCTGTGCCGGGGATATGTGGCTTGACTGTATGGCAAAAGGCGTTAATAAAGGCCATGCAGTAAAGGAAATCCAGGACAGTCTGGACATAAAACCGGAAGAGACCATGGCTTTTGGGGATCAGTTAAATGATGTGGAAATGTTACAGCAGGCCTATTACAGCTTTGCAGTGGCAAATGCAAGGGATGAAGTGAAAAAAGCAGCCAGATTTCAGGCTGACAGCAATGTAAATGATGGAGTTTTAAAGATTTTACAGAACCTGCTGTAAAAAGGAGTAACAGATTGCAGAGTAATAAATACAGGATGAGGCGGGTGCTTTTTGCGGTTATGAGCATGCTCTTTTTTTGCGTTTTCCTGCTTTCCGGGTGCGATAAACTGCCGGAGGGAATGTTAAAACAGGAAAATGAGCTTTATACCCAGGGGCAGATCCGTATGATCGCAGCAACAGAGAGGAACCGCTATCAGAACTTATATACAGGGCAGTTATGGTCTGTAACAGCAGACAGACAGGGAAATACATTTGAGGCTCTTTTAAAGAACCAGATCAATCAGTTTTTAGAGGAACTGGCTGTGGTAGACCGTATGGCAGATGAGCAGGGGATCCAGCTTACAAGCCAGGAAGAGGATGATATTAATAATCTTGCAGAAGAATATTATGCAGGTCTTTCAAAAGAAGATCTAAGTTTTATGCAGGCATCCAAAGAAGATGTACTGGATCTGTACCGGAAATATTACAGGGCAGATAAGACTGTAAGCCAGATGACAGAAAGTAAAAATCTGGAGGTCAGTGACGCGGAAGCCAAGGTGATCCAGGTAGAGCGCATTGAAACGGATTCCAGGGAAAAGGCAGAAGAGCTTTTTAGTCAGGTAAGTGAGGAAAAGGCAGATTTTACTTCCATTGCAGAGCAGAATTCTTTAAACAGCCAGGTAAAGTTCAGCCTGGAATGGGATGCGGATCTGAAAGAACCGGACAAATCAGCGTTTGCCTTAGAGGAAAATGAGATCAGCGCTATTATAGAGGCAGGCGGCCGTTTTTATATCCAGAAATGCATCAATGCCTATGACCAGCAGGCAACTGCCCTGCGAAAAGAGCAGCTGGCCCAGAAAAAGAAGACAGAGGCGTTTCAGGAGATCTATCTGCCGTACCAGGAAAAATACAGAGTACGGCTAGGTGGGGATATATGGAAAAATATTGATTTCTCAGCAGGAGAAGGCTGTGACAGTGACAATTTCTTCTCTCTGTATCACAGTTATTTCAGTAAGTAAGGGGGTATATTAAATGACAAAGGATAAGAAAGCAAATCTTTTAAAGGGCGCTATGCTGGCGGCAGCACTGACCGTGACAGCAGCATTTCCTGCATCCGCAAAGGAAGAGCGCACACCGGTGGGGCACATTACATTGAATTTTGATGCAGATGTACAGGCGGGAGATATGGATGCTTCTGTGTCTGTTTCTGTGGAAGATGGAAATTGCTCCGTAGAAAGTGCTGATTTTGTCAATGAGCAGGAATACTGGGCTGGTGGTGTAAAGCCAAAGGTAGAAATATGGCTGTCAGCAGACAGTGACTGTTATTTTTCCAAGTCTGGAAAAGCTGCTTTTACTTTTAATGGAGAAAAGGTAAAATATGTTTCCAGCGCTACAAAATATGACAAAGAGATGTTAAAACTGGTGGTAACACTGGAGAAGCTGGATGATGATGACGAGGATCTGGATGTGGATAACCTTTACTGGGATACTACCAATGGAATTGCCCACTGGGATCACCAGAGCCTGGCAAAGAGCTACAGAGTCCGCCTGTGCAAAGGGAAAGGAAGCACCTCCAATGACAATGGCATTGGCGCTACTTATACAGTAACGGAAAACAGCTTTGATTTTTCTGATAAATTTCCAAAAGATGGAAATTATTATTTTAAGGTCCGGGCTGTGGATGTAAGAGGAAATATGGGTGACTGGGAAGAGTCTTCCTGGATCGAGGTTTCCAAAGAAAACATTCTTTCCTGGAAGGGAGAATGGAAAAGCGATGATATTGGCTGGTGGTATGTAAACCGGGATGGCTCTTATCCGAAAAACTGCTGGCAGGAGATTAACTCCAGGTGGTATTTCTTTGATGAGACCGGCTATATGAAGACCGGCTGGATCCACTGGAATGAAAAGGATTATTTCTGCGATGAGACAGGTGCTATGTTAGTAAATACAGTAACACCGGATGGAGCGTCTGTTGGGGAAGACGGAGCAAGGCTGTAAAATAGAAAGGTAAATACTGTGCTGAGAGAACATCAGGTGAAAACGGGGGTTGAAAACCACGGCGCAGTTGGAAATATGACAACTAAATATGATGATCGAACTTGATATGTATCAGACTATTGCCGTTGCGGTGGTGGTCCTGATGCTGGGAAAATATTTAAGGCGCAGATGTGGGATACTGGAAAAATTCTGTATCCCTGCGCCGGTGATCGGAGGAGTGATCTTTGCCGTATTCACCTGTATCTGCTATGCAACAGGGATCGTTGAGTTTGCTTTTGACGATATT
>JBNMGK010000033.1:0-15136 GCA_050872205.1 Enterocloster sp. | reverse complement strand
TAATTTCTGCAGCCAGTCGATGCAGTACTGTTTCCAGTAAGCAAACCACTCAAGGTCACTGCCTGGCTTGCAGAAGAATTCAAGCTCCATCTGCTCAAACTCTCTGGTACGGAAAGTAAAGTTACCAGGTGTGATCTCGTTACGGAAGGACTTACCGATCTGTCCGATACCAAATGGAACTTTCTTTCTGGAAGTTCTCTGTACATTCTTGAAGTTTACGAAAATACCCTGAGCAGTCTCTGGACGAAGGTATACAGTATTCTTAGCATCCTCAGTTACGCCCTGGAATGTTTTGAACATCAGGTTAAACTGACGGATATCTGTAAAGTCATGAGCACCACAGCTTGGGCAGCAGATATGCTTGTCTTCGATGTACTGTTTCATCTGTTCCTGAGACCAGCCATCTACAGAACCTTCCATCTCGATTCCATGCTCTTCGTTGTAATCTTCAATCAGCTTATCAGCGCGGAAACGCTCTTTACACTGCTTACAGTCCATCAGAGGATCGGAGAAACCGCCCAGATGTCCGCTGGCTACCCATGTCTGGGAGTTCATTAAGATGGCACAGTCAACACCTACGTTATAAGGGCTTTCCTGTACAAATTTCTGCCACCAGGCCTTCTTTACATTGTTCTTCAGCTCAACACCCAGATTGCCGTAATCCCAGGTATTTGCAAGACCGCCATAGATCTCAGAACCCGGATATACGAAACCTCTGTTTTTTGCAAGAGCTACGATTTTTTCCATTGTCTTTTCCATATCAGTATCCTCTCTCTTTACAAGCATTTTGCAGATCCGTGGATCCCTTATCTGCAAACTGCCATTTTTACTTAGTTACAATTGCACTTGTCCCGGAACCTGTTTTTATAAAATGTCCGTCATGGACATCACAGCCTCCGTCTGCATCCAACAGGTCAGCCTCTGTCTGGACCATTCCTTCTCCCTGTAAAACAACAGCAAGGGAACCGTTCGCCAAAGCAGCTTCATAGTCCACACCTGCACCTTTCAGATCTTCTGAAAGTTCCTCCGGTGTACCGGTTTTAATTGCCGTAAAAGGCATGGTATCATCTCCTGTTTCACCGGCAAAGTCCACAAGACTTTCCCCGCTGTCATAAGAAGTGATAAGAACTGCTTTTCCATTTTCCAGACTTCCTGAAACCAGAGTCACCGGCTCTTTTGAGCTTTCTGTCCCCTTGGCTTCATTGTATTCCTTTATCTTTTCAGATGCAAAGTCTAAAAGTTCCTCTTTGGAATAGCTGCCGCCTTCATACTTCTCCACGCTGACCCACTGAAGAGCACCATCTTTTGTAATATAAAGACAGCTTTCTTCTGTTTCCGGTCCTTTCGCACTTTTTGCAGATAAGCCTTCGCAGCCTCCAAGCACAAGCACTGCTGTCAAAGCAACAGCTGCCGCAAGAAGTTTTTTCTTCATTCTCTTCCTAATTCCTTTCAGACATATGGCATATTATATCCTTTGAATGGCATAATATCAAGCCCTTTAGCACATTTTCAGCTAACCGGACGGGCTGATCTGCTCCCGGAAAGCACTTCCAGGATCTCCAGGGACTTAAATTCATGATGTATGTATTCCTCCATGGCATGCTGCACTTCCCTGGAAAACTCCCTTAAAACATCTTCTTTTAATGTAAATGTATACAGGGAACCTAAGGGCGTTGCGATCACATACTGCCACGCATAGACACAGGACTCTGACACTTTTCCCTCCGGCTCCTGTGTATACACACCGTTAATGACCATGGCACGAAGCTCAAAAATGCGCCGTACCAGGGGATTGGGCAAAGCCTCTTTGCTTAATGCCTTTAAAGACACATACAAAAGATTTAAAAGCTCTGTTCCATCCATATTTTCATCGGAAAGCCAGGAAGCTACTTCCAGAAAATAAGCCCCATAACAGGCTCCTTCCATATCTGCGGACAGCTCATCAAAATAATTGGTGATCTGGGCAGACTGGAGATTATAGGCAGATCTGCCTTCATATACCTGAAATGTTCCAAAAGAAAAAGGCCGGCTGGCTGCCATCAGGCTGCTTCCCGGTCTTCTCACACCATGAGCAAAGGCGGTTATCTTTCCTTTTTCCCGGGTCAGAAGCACCAGCCGTCTGTCATAGTCACCAGAGGGCGCGCTTAAAAGGACCATTCCTGTAACACTTAAAACATCCCGCATGCCGCGCCCTCCTTTCTTATTTCAGATCTGCAAAATCTGTCATTTAAATGCACATTTTTACGTCTATGCAGTTTCTGTTATACATCTATGCCGTTTCTATTATACGTCTTTCTGATTATATCCGTAATTCTTCATGTAAAGCTCGCTGTCTCTCCACTCTTTTCTTACCTTTACCCAGAGCTGTAAGTTGACCTTGGTCTCCATCATGTTTTCGATCTCACGGCGGGCTACTGTACCGATCTTCTTTAACATGGAGCCGCCTTTTCCGATGATGATGCCCTTGTGGGACTCACGTTCGCAGACAATGCTTGCTTCAATATCAATGATTCCGTTTGGACGCTCTTTCATCTGTTCAATAACAACAGCAATTCCATGAGGGATCTCATCATCTAACAGGCGCAGTGCCTTTTCACGGATCAGTTCTGCTGCGATCTGGCGCATTGGCTGGTCTGTTACTGTATCTTCATCATAAAACTGCGGCCCATAAGGCAGATACTTAAAGATCTGGTCTAAAAGTACATCTGTGTTTTTCTCCTTTAAAGCGGATAACGGCACGATCTCTGCAAAATTGCATACATCTTTATAAGCAGCAATAAAGGTTAAGATCTCTTCCTGCACTTTAACGGTATCGATCTTGTTAATGACCAGGATCACAGGTGTGTTTACCTTGGAAAGCTGCTCTGCAATATGGCGCTCGCCTGCACCGATAAAGGTAGTTGGCTCTACCAGCCATAAGACCACGTCAACTTCCTTTAATGTGTGCTCAGCCACATTGACCATGTACTCACCAAGCTTGTTTTTTGCCTTGTGGATACCTGGAGTATCAAGGAAAACGATCTGACCTCTGTCATCAGTGTAAACGGTCTGGATCCTGTTTCTGGTAGTCTGAGGCTTATCAGAGGTGATCGCGATCTTCTGACCGATCAGGTGGTTCATCAGTGTGGACTTACCAACATTTGGGCGTCCGATCAGTGTTACAAAACCTGATTTTTTCTGTTTGTTCTCTTCCATTCTTTTCTCCTATTAGTGAAACAGTTCTTTTACTTCTTTGAACATGTTTTTATCTGCTTCGATCTGCTGCTCATTTCCAATGACACAGAAAGCACCTGTTTTTAAGATAGATTCCAGGATATCTGCCAATGCGCGGATATCATCCTGGGTCACATCCAGGATCTGTTCTCTCTTTTTCTGTACCATTTCATCGGTGATTCCCGATAAATAGGCAGTCAGGTTTCTGGAACCTTTTACTGCAGGGCTTAATGGTGCATCTACGCTGCTCATGGCACCGATCACATATTTTGTCATATCTCTCTCATCAATAGAGAAATTCTTTAAATATTCCGGGATACCTTCATAGATCTTATCTGTAGCCGCCAGCTTGGGATCTCTGTAGGATACCAGACAGCCGGTTCCACTTCTTCCAAAGTTGCTCATACAGCCATAGGCGCCGCCGATCACACGCAGGTTCTGCCATAAATATTCGTAATTCATAATAACCTTTAATACTTCCAGGGCACCGGTATAGGAATCTGCATCAAAAGAGCCGCAGCGTGCCACATAGTTGACCTTTGAGGAAGTCTTAAATCCCTCATTTTTCAGTTCCGGTGTAAATTCAAAAGCATATCTCTTACTTGGCTTATCACTTAATGCAGCCTTAAATTTCTTTAATTCTGCAGGAAGCGCCTTGTAGCCTTCCTCGTCTGCTGTATAACCTACCATAAGATTATCTGCTGCAAACAGTTTCTTAGCTGTTTCTTTCAGCTTACGGATCAGTTCCTTGCGGAAGTTCTCATCTTCGCTGTAGGCATCTGCTGTTTTTTCCAGAAAATGGAAATATTCAATTCCGCCTGTCATATCATCGAAGGCTCTTACTGGTGAGAAATAGGAGCAGGCTCTTGCAACTGCTGCGCTGTGGGAAGCGCCTTCTAAGCGCATTCTGGATCTGGAGCGCATCTCATCTAAGATCTCACCTAAACGTTTCTCATCATCTAATTTAGAAGCTGTAAGGATCTCTTTAATAATGTCAAAAGCAAAGCCTGCTTTTTCATAAAGAACCTTGATGTCTGCTGTAAATGCCCCCTTGAAAGAACCCTTTTCTTTCAGATCTTCCCAGGAAGAAACATAAAAATCCAGCCCGCCGCTGTTTAAATGGATCTCACTGGTAAGATCCCGGTAAGTGAAGTTTTCTGTATCCACACAGCCTAAAACAGACTTTAAAAGGGATGCATAAGGCAGGTCTTCCTTCGGGATCACATTCATATCAAAAAGCAGCTTGATATAGGCAATACCGGAAGTAAACATGGGACTGTGGACAACGGTGGTTCCTTTTTCCTCTTTTACTTCATAGGAAAATGGTTCTGACTGGCGTTTGATATCTTCTCTTCCAAGCATTGGGATCCTTTCAAGGTCCTCTTTTGTAGAAGGTTCTTCCTGGTATGCTTTCAGTTTGGCAGTCTCTTTTACCAGGGCTTTTACCTGTTCACTGCTTAAGGAGTCTTTATACTTTGCCAGATGCTCTGCCAGTTCTGCGTCCTCTCTTGCAGTCAGGTCAATTTCCGGGCTTACGATCACAAGGGCCTCATGTGGATTATCTAAAAGATAATCTTTGATCAGCTGCTCAAAATAGCCTTCCTGAGCCGCTTTTTTCAGATAGTCAAAGGTCTTCTGATACTGTAAGTGAAGCATTGGATCTGCGTCATACAGCCAGCTGTCCATAGACCAGAGACCGTACATCAGTCCCTTTGGAGCAGAACCATAATCTGCTTCCCTGTAACGGAATTCGTGATAATTTAAACCAGCTAACAGGCTCTTTTTGTCAATTCCCTGGTCAGCCAGCTTTCTCAAAGTGCCTTTTACAACAGATAAAAATTCGCCCTTCTGCTCTTTGTTTGCATTTTTCGCAACAACAGAGAAATATGGCTGTAAAATACCGTTTTCATAGCCACCCATAATATCCTGACCAATATGTGCATCGATCAGAGCCTGCTTTAATGGTGCTCCCGGAGCGCTGATAAGAGTATAGTCCAGGATCTGGAATGCAACATAAAGAACCGGATCCATATCAGTTCCTACTACTGTATTTAAGGAAAGGTAGGTGTTATCTTCTGTGCCTTCATTTGCAGTAACAGAATAGGTGGTCTCTTTTTCAACTGGTTCTGTAAATGGCTTCTGTAATGCAATGGAAGAGTCTAAGGTAAAGTCTTTTTTGTCATAGGCAGATAAATATTCTTTGTCCAGCCATAAAAGCTTTTCTTCCATGTCCATATTGCCGTAGAGATAAATATAGCTGTTTGCCGGATGATAATAGTCTTTATGGAACTGGATGAACTGCTCATAGCTTAAGTTTGGGATCACTGCCGGATCGCCGCCGGACTCATTGCTGTACGGGGTGTCTGGAAAAAGTACAGATGAAGTAAAACGCTCCAGCACGCTTTCCGGTGAGGAAAAAGCACCTTTCATTTCATTGTATACAACACCGTTGACGGTAAGCGGGGCATCCTCTGTGGGCAGCTCATAGTGCCAGCCTTCCTGTTTGAAGATCTTTGGCTCTCTGTAAATAGAAGGGTGGAATACACCGTCTAAATATACGTCCATCAGGTTCTGGAAGTCTTTGTCATTGCAGCTGGCTACCGGATATACGGTCTTGTCCGGATAGGTCATTGCATTTAAGAAGGTATTTAAGGAACCTTTTACCAGTTCTACAAATGGATCTTTTACAGGAAACTTTTCTGAGCCTTCCAGTACACTGTGCTCTAAAATATGAGGCAGTCCGGTACTGTCCGCAGGCGGTGTCCTGAATCCGATTGAAAATACTTTGTTATCATCTTCATTACTCATAAGAAACAGTCTGGCGCCGCTTTTTTTATGTTCCAGCACCATTCCCTGGGAATTCATCTCTTCTACAAAACGATGGTCTTTTACCTCGTAGGCAGAAAGTTTTTCTACCTTTTCAAGCATCTGCTGTCTGTTCATTTGACTACTCTCCTATCTATTAGACTCGCAAACATGCGCTTCGCGCTCCACTGTCTGCTGACGCAGACGGTTTGCTCGTTAAAGGCCCAAGAAAAACAAATGTCTGCTTTGCAGACGCTTGTTTTTCTTCTGGGGCCTTTACATGTTCCCCACTAGTCTGTCCTTTATTATGGATGCACATTCACGCACACACAAATGGATAAACAGCACCGGATCCGACTGGGCGCTGATGCCGTAGACATTTTCAAATCCCCATTTTTTTGCGATCATGCATGCTCTGTATACATGGAAATTACTGGTAAGTACACCTACTTCCAGGGGTTTGTCCGCAGCGATGAGATAATTGCCTTTTGGTTCTCTTGGAAATGTCAGGCGGTTTCTTTCTTCTCTTTCATGGCGGATCATTTCCCTGTGGCTTTCAATAATGATCTTACTGTAAGCCAGATTTTCCACTGTACTGACAGAATGTTCTTCTAAAAGAAGCTGACTGGGCCTTACGCCGTTGTACACCAGATACTGATACATAGCCTGGGCTTCTGATACAGGTTCATCCGGTCCTTTGCCTCCTGACAGCACCAGATAGGTTTCCGGATTTTTTTCTGCATATTCAATGGCCTTATCCAGCCTCTTTTTTAAGGAATTGCTTACTGTATGTTCCTTGACTCTGGCGCCTAAGACGATCACATAATCTAAATCTCTCTCTTCATTGGCTGCCGCCCCCATAAACACCAGAATGCACAGTGCTGCCATAATGATTACACCTGCAATACAGGTAGTGACAATGCTTACAGGCACCCACTGGGGGATGCGGTCCATATTTTTCCTGTAATACCATTTTCCATATACAAGAAATACACATAAAGCCGCAAAGAAAAGCCAGATAAAGGCAAAAGAGGTCCCCATTCCGGCATAAAAAACAATGACCATAAAATATGCAGTACAAACAACCGCCAGTCCTAACAGGATCATATCTGCCATATGAGCACCTCCTTTTATCATTTAACTTCTTTTTGCAAAATAAACGGATCAGTTATCCTCTTTTTTGCGTAAAATATCATACTTATCCACATCTGCGCCTAAATCTACCCACAGGATCTGTTTTGGATGTGGAGCACTTTCCTGTTCATTTCCATCCTCGTCACAAATGCTCTTTACAACCACTTCCAGATTTCGGCCGTCTGGCTTCATGATCTCAATAGTCTCCCCTACAGAGAACTTGTTTTTCTGCTCAATGCGGCAGCGGCCTTTTCCATCAGCCTCTTCCACTGTACCAAGATAAGTATAATTCTTCACATAGGTATTGCTGTTGTAGATCTGGGCATCACTTCCTGGCTTTCCAAAGTAAAAGCCTGTGGTAAATTCACGGTAGGTACATTTTCCAATTTCTTCCTTGTACCACTCCATATTTGCCTCATAAAGCTTAGGATCTTTCAGGTAATCATCAATGGCTTTACGGTAGGTTCTTGCTACAGTAGCCACATATAAGGCTGTTTTCATACGTCCTTCGATCTTAAAGCTGTCAATTCCTGCGTCAATCAGCTCCGGAACATGTTCGATCATGCAAAGATCCTTGGAGTTAAAAATATAAGTGCCTCTTTCATTTTCATATACAGGCATGTACTCTCCCGGTCTGGTCTCTTCTACAATGGAATATTTCCAGCGGCATGGATGGGTACAGGCGCCCTGGTTAGCGTCACGTCCTGTAAAGAAATTGCTAAGCAGGCATCTTCCAGAATAGGAAATGCACATCGCTCCATGGATAAAGCTTTCGATCTCCATATCATCTGGAATATGAGCGCGGATCTCCTTGATCTCAGCTAAAGAAAGCTCTCTTGCAGAAACCACACGCTTTGCTCCCATACGGTTCCAGAACAGATAAGTGCCGTAGTTGGTATTATTTGCCTGGGTACTTACATGCAGCTCTGTATCTGGAAGCACTCTTTTTGCGATCTCAAATACACCTGGATCAGAAATGATCAGTGCATCTGGTCCTACTTCTTTTAATTCTTCAAAATAAGCCTCCACCCCTGGCAGGTCCTGATTATGAGCCAGAATATTGGCTGTTACATAGACCTTTACATCATGCGCATGGGCAAAGGCAATTCCCTCTTTCATGTCCTCTAAGGAGAAATTGTGTGCTTTGGCTCTCAGGCCAAAAGCCTCTCCCCCTATATATACGGCATCTGCACCGTAAATAACGGCTGTTTTTAATACATCCAGACTGCCTGCCGGTATTAATAACTCTGTCTTTCTCATTTATCTGTCTTCTCCTATCTGATCCTGGTACTAATGGTCACTCCATCCCCTATAGGGATCACTGCTGTTTCAAATTCTTCCATATGCTTTAATTCATACAGATACTCCCGCATCCGGCTGTGAATGGTACGGTTCCTGCGCTGCACTGCAAAACGGGACTGGACTACATCTCCGTCCTGAAGCACATTATCGGAAATAAGCACAGCTCCCACAGGCATCAGATCTAACAGCAGTGGGAGCCAGTTTAAATACTGTCCCTTGGCTGCGTCCATAAATACAAGGTCAAACTGTTTTCCCTTTAATTCCTTTAACCACATATCCGCATCTCCCTCTAAAAAGGTAATACGGCTTTCTTCCCCGGCCTTTTTAAAGTTTTCTTTTGCCTCAGGAATGCGTTTTTCATACTTTTCAATGGTAGTGATATGACAATTTTCAGGCATCACCTGGCACATCTGCAAGGCAGAATAGCCCACAGCTGTACCGATCTCCAGAATATTTTCCGGCTTTAACGCAGCTGTCAGGCTCCTAAGCAGGGCTGCTGTCTCACTGCGGATAATAGGAACCCCGTCTTCAATGGCCTTTTTTTCAATTGTATCCAAAAGCTCTCCCCTGCTTGTTTCCAGGGAATGAAGATATTCTGTAATCCTGTTATCTACGATCATTTTGTCCGTCCTCTGTCACATCTTCGATCCAGCCGCCTTCTTCCTCATCTTCACCAGAATAAGAATGCTCATCTGCCTGGGCTTCTCCTGATGAAAGAGTGCTTTTTGCAGGATCTGCCGCATTGGCCTCTTCTGCCTGAAGGTTTTCCTGAGACTTTTGCTGGGTATTTTCTGATTTTCCAGTACCCTGGTCTGTGCTCTTTTGTGTGGTCTTTGTGCTTCCTGACTTATCTCCGGATTTTTCATCTTCTGCACTTTCCGGCTTTTCGCTGAGCTTTTGAAGAATATCCTTGGAAGTCATGGAAGTATTTAAGGTATAAGTTCCCGGGTAGATCTTATCATAATCATAAAAACGGCTCTGGAATAAAAAGGCATAAATATTTTTGATCAGGCCCTTTTTCTCCAGCTCACCTGCTGCCTGGGATACATCTTCCCCCTCTTTTACCACTACTGTAATATTGTGGCCCGGTGCCTCTTCCACTGCCTCTGCATAAAATACAGCATGTCCAAAAGCATAGCCCCGGATCACTGCCTCATATAGAAGTAAAATCAAAAGGGCAAGAAGCATCAGCTTTACCGAAATGCGGATGATCGCCATGGTTATTCTGTTGATCTCTCTTGTACGGCTGCTCATGCTTCCTGTCCTCCTTTTTTCGTAATACCTACGGATTTGCTCCGTGCTTCGCACTCCCGCAATCCTACACTTCCATAATGATCGGCAGTATCATCGGATTTCTCTTCATACGCTTCCATAAGAAATCGCTTAAGCTGTCTTTAATAATATTCTTGATCTTGCCCCAGTCACTTACGTGGCGGTCTAAACAGTCTGCTACTGCGTCAGCAACCACATTATGGGCTTCCTCTAACAGATCCTCAGACTCTCTTACATATACAAAACCTCTGGATACAATATCCGGGCCGGAAAGCAGCTGGTTGGAATGTTTTTCCAGTGTAAGGACAACTACGATAATGCCGTTCTGTGCCAGGTTCTGTCTGTCTCTTAATACAATATTTCCTACATCACCAACGCCAAGTCCGTCAACCAGGATCTCGCCGCAGGCTACATGATCTGTTACCTGGCAGCTGTCTTCGTCCAGAGATACCACGTCACCGGAATTGACCAGTAATGCATTTCCCTTTTGAACTCCCATGTACTCAGCCAGCTCCTGCTGTGCCATTCTGTGGCGGAACTCACCATGTACCGGAATAGCAAATTTCGGGTGTACCAGGGAATAGATCAGTTTTAAATCTTCCTGGCACGCGTGTCCGGAAACATGGGTATCCTGGCAGATCACCTTTGCACCCTTTGCAGAAAGCTCATTGATCACATTTGCCACTGCCTTTTCATTTCCAGGGATCGGAGTAGAGCTTAATACAACTACATCTCCCGGTACGATAGATACCTTCTTGTGGATGCTTGCTGCCATACGGGACAGAGCAGCCATAGATTCGCCCTGGCTTCCTGTTGTGATCAGTACAGTAGACTCCGGCGGATAATTCTTTAACTGGTCAATGTCGATCAGAGTGCCTTCTGGGATATTGATATATCCTAATTCACTGGCAATATCGATAATGGTGACCATACTGCGGCCTTCTACTACTACCTTACGGCCATATTTATAAGCAGTATTTACCACCTGCTGTACACGGTCTACATTAGACGCGAAAGTTGCCACAATAATACGGCGGTTGGTATGCTCTGCGAAAATGGTATCAAAGGTCTTTCCTACACTGCGCTCAGACATGGTAAATCCAGGTCTGGTGGCATTGGTACTGTCTGCCAGCATGGCAAGAACGCCTTTTTTACCCAGTTCTGCAAAACGCTGTAAGTCGATCGGATCACCAAAAACAGGTGTATAGTCGATCTTAAAGTCACCGGTATGAAGAACGATACCCACTGGTGAGAAGATAGCCAGTGCGGAAGCATCCTGGATACTGTGGTTAGTCTTGATAAACTCAACGCGGAAACAGCCTAAATTAACAGACTGTCCATGCTTCATTACCTTGCGTTTGGTAGTCTTTAACAGGTTATGTTCTTTTAATTTATGCTCAATTAATGCAATGGTCAGCTTTGTACCATAAACAGGCACATTTACCTGCTGTAAAATATATGGCAGCGCGCCGATATGGTCCTCATGTCCATGAGTGATCACAAAGCCCTTTACCTTATCAATGTTCTGTTTTAAATAAGACACGTCCGGGATTACCAGATCGATGCCTAACATATCATCGCCCGGGAATGCCAGACCACAGTCTACAACAATAATGGAATCCTCGTATTCAAATGCAGTAATATTCATACCGATCTGCTCTAAGCCGCCTAATGGTATGATCTTTAACTTGCTCTTAGCTTCTTTCTGGCTGTTTCTGGACGGCTTTCTCACAAGTGCTCTTCTCTCTCCTGCTTCTTTTACAGCCGGAAGTGACTTTCTTGTTCCCAGCTGTCTTCCTCTTGCAGGAGCTGATTTCCGTCTTTCTTCTGTTTTCGGCTCTGCTGCCTCTTTACTTTCCGTTCCTTCTTCTACTTTTACAGCTTTTGGTGCTCTCGGCGCACGTCTCGGTCTTCTGTTCTGTGGTCTTCTGGCTGGTTTTGTACCTTCTTCACGATTCTCGCCAGTGCCATTTTCTTCCTTTTTTTCTGCACTGATCTCAGGTTTTACATTTTCATTCACGTTCTCTTCTAAACTCAAGCTGATTCCTCCTAGATTATTTCTCTAATTCCACGTCTGCATCCTTTAATAACTCTTCAAAAATGCCCATAACTCCGTCCAGTTCCTTGTCGTCTTCCACGAACTCAAACAAAGCCTCACTGTCATTTGCACCGGATACATCCTTTAAAATATAACATTCTCCATCTTCACCTTCCGGGGCATCTGTCACCAGAAGATAGTCTTTTCCATGGATCCTTGTCTCTTCTAATACGTAAAAATCTACAGATTCTCCTGAATCTGTCAGCATCGTAATGCAGTCTTCTTTTTCATTCATTGGCTTATTCATTGATTTCTCCATCCTCTTTCTTTATCATGGACAGATGATCTAAATATCCCTGAAGGATCATTGCCGCTGCGATCTGGTCTACGGATTCTTTTCTGTGTTCACGGCGGACACCGCTTTCCATAAGGACACGCTCTGCTGCTACCGTTGTAAGGCGCTCGTCCCACAGTTCAACTGGAAGTCCTGTTCTGCGCTCTAAGGCTGCTTTTAACTCTTCTGACTTCTGGGCCCGGTCTCCCACTGTATTATTCATATTTTTAGGATAACCAAGAACAAACTTTTCTACCCCATACTCCTTCGCCAGTGCTTCAATCCTGGCAAGAGTCTGACGCAGCTTGTTTTCGTCCTTTCTGGTAATGGTCTCTACTGCCTGTGCAGTGATCCCTAAAGGATCGCATACTGCTACCCCTACCGTCTTTGAGCCATAGTCAAGCCCCATGATCCTCATATTCAATTCCTCCGCGCACACTTACTAAAATATACTCCCAGGACTTTTAAAATCTGCTTTTTGGCGCAAAAAATCCCTGAAATACAGCAATTTCGCCCCAATTCATGTATCTGCATGACTGGCAACGAAATAACGTCCAAAGAAACTCCCTGAAACGGAAACTTCATTGGACGTCATACTCAGAAAGCAGACTGCTCTCTGTCCCTATTTTTCCTGGCTGCCCTATTTTAAACGGGCATCAATATATACCGCCATCAGTTCTTCCAGGATCTCGTCTCTCTCCACCTTCATAATAAGGCTTCTGGCTCCCTTGTGGCTGGTAATATAGGTAGGATCCCCAGACATAATATAACCTACGATCTGATTTACAGGGTTATATCCTTTCTCGGTCAAGGCAATATACACCTGCTCCAGTACATCGCTTACTTCTACCTTTTTGTCCTGAACAGCCTGAAAATACTGTGTCTCTTTTATATTGCCCATATCATCACGTCCTTTACGTATTCTCATATATTCTACTCTATATTTTTCTATTCGGCAATAGTATTTTTTAACAGAAGTATATCCGAAGTCAGAAGTTCTTTTGCCTGGGCTTCTAAAATAACTCCGGAAGCAGCATGGATCTTTTCACATTCTTCCTTAGGAAAAGCTGCTTTTACATACTCTGGCGTATGTCCTACCAGATACTCTTTTCCGTCTACTGTGATCATTTCCTCAAAGAGAACAGACACCTTTTCACCTAAAAATTCTTTTCTGAACTCTTCAGACATCTTCTGTTCCAGTGCAAGGAGACGGTCAGAACGGACTCCCTTTTCCTGCTCCGGGATCTGGTCCGGCATGGCAGCTGCCTTTGTACCGGCTCTTCTGGAATATTTAAACACATGCATCTCATAAAAATGCACTTTTTCCAGATACTTTTCTGTCATATCAAACTCTTCTTTTGTCTCTCCCGGGAAGCCTACGATCACATCCGTGGTAATAGCAGGACGCTTAAAATACCTGCGCAGGATCTCACACCGCTTTAAATAGTCTTCTGTGGTATAATGACGGTTCATTCTCTTTAAAACGCTGTCACAGCCGCTCTGTAAAGACAGGTGGAAATGAGGACAGAACTTAGGAAGCTCTGCCAGGCTTTTCGCAAACTCTTCTGTAATAATACGTGGCTCCAGTGATCCCAGGCGAATACGCTCCAGCCCTTTGATCTCATGGACTTCACGGATCAGAGCCAGTAATTCCCTGTGATTCCAGTCTCCCTGGCTTACAGGATTTCCTTCCATATGTTCAATTCCATAGGAGCTTAAATGGATGCCTGTAAGAACAGCCTCTTTATATCCCTGAGCCACCAGTCCGGTGATCTCCTTTACCACATCTTCACGGCTTCTGCTGCGGACTCTTCCTCTGGCAAAAGGAATGATGCAGTAGCTGCAGAACTGATTGCAGCCGTCCTGAACCTTGATAAAAGCTCTTGTATGATCAGAAGGCTGTTCCAGATGAAGGGCCTCATAATCACTTCCATGAGAAAGGTCAGTGACAAACACCTCTGCTTCCTCTTCCTCATGTACATTGCCTAAATATTCATCCAGAATATCTGCAAGCTCTGCCTTTTTATTATTTCCGATCACAATATCCACGCTGGCATCCTTCTTTAATTCTTCCGATGCCACCTGCACATAACAGCCTGCTGCCACCACTACAGAATCCGGGTTCAGTTTCTTTGCCCGGTGCAGCATCTGTCTTGATTTGCGGTCCGCAATGTTGGTAACAGAACATGTATTTATAATATAAACATCCGCCTTTTCATCAAAAGGAACGATCTCATAGCCCCGTTCCTTTAACTGCTGCTCCATGGCTTCCGTCTCATAAGCATTTACTTTGCACCCCAGATTGTGAAGGGCTGCTTTCGGCATAATATGACCTCCTAATTATTTCCAAATATTTCCAATTTTTCTGTTATCCATGTACTCTCACAGCACATATTAACAATCTAAAACCTCTTAACAATTTTCATACAATCTCACTATTGACTTTTATACCACTGACCTTTAGTATTAAAAGTAAGCAGTTCTATCTGCAAAAATGATTTACATACCACACAAGGAGGGGCTTCCTATGAAAACAGTTAGAATTTCATTAAATTCCATTGATAAGGTTAAATCTTTCGTAAATGATTTAGCTAAGTTCGATGTTGATTTTGATCTGGTTTCCGGCAGATATGTCATCGACGCAAAATCCATTATGGGTATCTTCAGCCTGGATCTGTCCAAGCCTATCGATCTGAACATCCATGCAGAGAATGACGTAGACAGCATTCTTTCTACACTTTCTCCATACATCATCGACTGAGTTTAATGTTTGGTGTAAGAGAGCCGTACAATTGCGGCTCTCTTTTTTTAAACTTCTCCGATACACTTAATAACTTCCACTTTATCCAGTGCAGTCTTCACCATCTCATCGATCTTCTCTTCCAGATGACGCTCAGAATTTCTGATCACCTTAAGATTCGGCTTGGTAACCGGGTGCTTTACTACGAAAATCGTGCAGCAGTCCTCATATGGCTGGATGGAAGTCTCATAAGTACCGATCTTCTCAGAAACATCCACGATCTCCTGCTTGTCAAATC
>JBNMGK010000462.1:0-1898 GCA_050872205.1 Enterocloster sp. | reverse complement strand
CCTTCTACACTTTCCATTCTTACAGAAGGCGCAAAAGTGTATTCCGTTAATGATGCACCGGCAATGAAAGAAGAGATCGATGTTCTGATCATCTGCGGCGGCAGTGCTACAGATCTTCCAAAACAGACTCCTGAAATGGCAAAATATTTCAATGTGATCGACAGCTTTGATACGCACGCAAAGATCCCGGAGCATTTTGAGGCGGTAGATAAGGCAGCAAAGGAAAGCGGCCATATTGGTCTGATCTCTGTAGGATGGGATCCAGGTATGTTCTCCTTAAACCGTCTGTATGCAAATGCAATTCTTCCAGGTGGAAAAGATTATACATTCTGGGGCAAAGGCGTAAGCCAGGGACATTCTGATGCCATCAGACGTATTGCAGGTGTTAAGGATGCAAGACAGTACACCATTCCGGTAGACAGCGCATTAGAGGCTGTAAGAAGCGGCAGTGAGCCGGATCTGACCACCAGACAGAAGCATACCAGAGAGTGCTTTGTAGTAGCAGAAGAGGGCGCAGACCTTAAAAAGATCGAAGAAGAGATCGTTACCATGCCAAACTACTTTTCTGACTATGATACTACCGTACACTTTATCAGCGAAGAAGAACTGTTAAGAGACCATGCAGGTATTCCACACGGCGGTTTCGTAATCCGCACAGGAAAGACCGGCTGGAATAATGAAAACTCTCATGTAATTGAATACAGCTTAAAGCTGGATTCCAACCCTGAATTTACTTCTTCTGTACTGGCTGCTTATGCAAGAGCTGCATACCGTTTAAGCAAAGAAGGACAGACCGGCTGCAAGACTGTATTTGACATTGCACCGGCTTATCTGGCAGCAGAAGACGGAGCATATTTAAGAAAGCACATGCTGTAGGAGAAATGATATGACTTATGTTCAGAGAACCATCTGCCCTTATGACTGTCCCACATCCTGTGGACTGTTGGCAGAAACCGATGGAAAAAAGATCTTAAGTGTGAAGGGAGATAAGAACCACCCGGCCAATAAAGGTCTGATCTGCCGGAAGATGCAGCATTATGAGGAGTCCATAAACAGTGAAAAACGGATCCTTACACCTCTTCGCCGTACCGGCAAAAAAGGCAGCGGGCAGTTTATGCCCATTACCTGGGAGGAAGCCGGAGAAGAGATCGCAGAGCGTTTTCTGAACATATGCAGGGAGGATGGCCCTCAGGCTATCCTTCCCGCTGTCTATTCAGGGGTCATGGGCCAGATCCAGAGAAAATGCGGAGAAGCATTTTTCAACCGTTTAGGTGCCTGTTCCCTGGTGCTGACTCTCTGTGCCTCTGCAAAAGGTGCCGGTTACAGTGCAGTAGCTGGAAAAACCGGCTGTCTGGATCCAAGAGAGCTGGAAAACAGTGATTTCTTCCTCATCTGGGGAAGCAATATTATGGCTACAAGGCTGCAGATCTTGCCTCTTCTTGCTAAAAAGCGGAAAGAGGGAAAGCAGGTGATCCTGATCGAAGCCTGCGGCAGAGACAGTGCATCGCTTTGTGACAAAGCTGTTTATATCCGTCCTGGAACAGATGGGGCTTTGGCACTTGCCATGATGCATGTCCTTTGCCGGGAACATTTAGAAGATGAGGATTTCTTAAGAAACCAGGCAGAGGGCTATGACAGGTTTCTTCCGGAGATAAAAAAATCCACCCCGCAGTGGGCACAGGACATTACCGGGATCCCTGCTGCTGTGATCGAAGAACTGGCACTTGCCTATGGAAAGGCAAAAACACCTGCCATTGTACTGGGAAGCGGACTTTCACGTTATGGAAACGGTGGAATGACAGTACGCCTGATCACCATCCTTTCTGCTTTTACAGGAGCCTGGAAGCGGCCAGGCGGCGGTATCTGCGGATGCGACCACAATCTGGGTGATTTTGTTG
>JBNMGK010000340.1:0-3208 GCA_050872205.1 Enterocloster sp. | reverse complement strand
TTTCGTAGCAGATGAAGCATGGCTCCATCGTCTCATTGCAAACGGCCAGGTAGCTACCCAGTATGTAGATGATAAGGGCAATGTGACCATGGATGAATACTGGAATCCAAACGGCTCCTATATGGCAATCGAAGGTATCACAAGCCCGGATGGACGTATCCTTGGCAAGATGGCTCACTCCGAGAGAAGAGGCGAGGCAGTTGCCATGAATATTTACGGCGAGCAGGATATGAAGATCTTTGAGTCTGGTGTGAAGTACTTTAAATAATATAAGGTTAAGATCCCGGAAGACAGTCTGGAAAATTCAGGTCTGCTTCCGGGATTTTTGTATTGATGAAGAGGGGAAATATTTGATAAAATAAAATTAGAATACCATTGACGGGGATTGTATTTTGTATTATATATTGATATATAAAACCGGTATACCGGTATTCCGATATTAGTATGGTCATACATGATACGCATATAGTTTCATGTATCTGTAAATATAAAACAGTGCCTTAAAAGGCGCGGAAAGAGGAGAAGCGATGAAAGTACCTTTTAATGTGGATCTTACAGGAAAAACAGCCATTGTAACAGGAGGAAGCGGCGTGCTTTGTTCTGCTATGGCTTATGGTCTGGCTGTAAATGGGGCGAAGATCGCCATTATTGGACGGAATAAGGAAAAGCTGGCGAAAATGACGGCTGAACTGACTGAAAATGCAAAGAACGAATATGGCAAAGAAGCAGTAGTAAAAGGCTACAGCTGCAATGTACTGGATAAGGAAGAACTGGTAAAGACTTATGAGCAGATCAAGGCAGAGCTGGGAAGCTGCGATATCCTGATCAACGGTGCAGGGGGCAACCAGCCAGGTGCCATTGCTTCTGTAAAGATGTTAAAGAAGGAAAAACAGGATGACGATTACTCCTTCTGGGATCTGAAGGAAGAGAACATCAGAAATGTAATGGATCTGAACTACATGGGAACTTTGTTGCCGATCCAGGTATTTACAAGAGACATGGTGGAAAAGAGAAAGGGAAGCATTATCAATATCGCTTCTGTTTCCTCTATCCTTCCTCTTTCCAAGGTTATGGCTTATTCCAATGCAAAAAGCGCTGTCCAGAGCCTGACCCAGTGGCTGGCGATCCATTTTGGACAGAGCGGCATCCGCTGCAACGCCATTGTACCAGGCTTTTATGCAGCAGAGCAGAACCACGACCTGTTATTTAACAAAGACGGTTCCTATACAGACAGAGCCGGAGACATCGTTGCCGGAACTCCTATGGGACGCTTTGGAAATCCGGAGGAGCTGATCGGCGCAGCATTGTTTTTAGCAAGTGATGATGCATCCGGCTTTGTAAATGGTATCGTACTGCCTGTAGATGGCGGTTACAGCGCTTTCAGTGGGGTATAATTTGGGGTTGACCGATCCGGTCAAAACAACGCTATGTGCGTCAGCTTAAAATCTTCTGATATGCGAAACGGGGATCTCCGGCTTCGCTTCCAGTGCATAATGTGATCTTTCCGCAGAAGGTATAGCCGTTTTTGGCTAATGCTTTCTGCATGGAAAGATTATCCGGGTGGGTGTCGATACGAATGTTTCTGACGCCCTTTTCCTTTGCAAAAATCTCTGAGTTTGCAAAAAGGCCTGCAGCGAGACCTTTGCCCTTGTGGGCCTCTGAGACGCAGACTCTGTGAAATGCAAAGTAAGGCTCATCATTTAACCAGGCACCGTCTATAACTGCGTAATCGGCTTCAGGGCCGGATACAACAGTGATCATGCCTAAAACATCCCCGTCTTCTTCCAGGACGTGTACAACGCCCTTGTTAATGCCTTCTGTAAGCCCGGCTTCACTGGGTTCTCCTTTTTGCCACTGGTCAATGTTTCTTGCGCGAAATCCTTCTTTTGCTTCTTCCACCATTTTCATCATGGCAGGAAGGTCTGACAGTTTTGCAGTTCTGTAGTTTAACATATTTATCAGATGCCTCCTTCTGACACTTTCGTCCCTTGTATTATTTAAGATTTAAGTTATTTAAGTAATAGTATAGTCATGACTTTGCTGTTTTTCAAGGCGGTCAGTCTTGCATTTTTCACATACGGGAATTATAATAATGAGAAATAATAAAAAGATATATTCCTACAGGATATATCGGAATATCCAGCGGAAAGGAAGCAAAGAGATGACTACAAAACTTACAAGAGAACAGGGACCGGAGTTATTGAAAAAGTATAATAAGGAGCCATTTCACATTTTACATGGTCTTACAGTAGAAGGGACCATGAGATGGTTTGCAAATGACCAGGGATTTGGAGACGAAGCAGATTTCTGGGCTATGGCAGGACTTCTTCACGATATTGACTTTGAAATGTACCCGGATCAGCATTGTATCAAGGCACCGGAGCTGTTAAGAGAAGCAGGAGCAGAAGAAGAACTGATCCACGCGATCTGCAGCCACGGATACGGCATTACCTGCGATGTAAAGCCGGAGCATCAGATGGAAAAGGTGCTATTCGCAGTAGACGAGCTTACCGGTCTTGTAGGAGCAGCAGCCAGAATGCGTCCTTCCCGCAGCGTAATGGATATGGAGGTTTCCAGTCTGAAAAAGAAGTTTAAAGATAAAAAGTTTGCTGCCGGATGTTCCAGGGATGTGATTCGTGAAGGCGCAGAAAACCTGGGCTGGACACTGGAAGAATTAATGGAAAAGACCATTCTTGCCATGCGTTCCTGCGAGGAATCTGTAAATAAGGAAATGGAAAGCTAAAGACAAAACAGTTCTGAAAGTATGCCGTACAAAGACACTTGTCCTTGTACGGCAAATTTTTTGTTTCAAAACTATTGACAGAGTGGGAAAAGTACGGTATCATTTGCACTTGTAACGCGCTGTTAAAGACCTTAGGAAAAGCGCGTGCTTTTTACTAGAATGTACTCTCAAAATCTTTCTTGCACTTGCTTTTGCGGCTGATTTTCCGCCAATCGCACCCAAATTTCATCAACGTACGCACCGCGTACGCCTCAGAAATTTGTGTACGACTGACAAAAAATCATCTCACAAAATCAAATACAAAAAGATCTTGAGAGCACATAAGATTTAAGGGAGATAAAGATCATGAAGAAAGTGGTTAAGTTCGGAGGCAGTTCACTTGCAAATGCAAAGCAGTTTAAAAAAGTGGCTGACATCATTAAAGCGGATAAATCCAGAAGATATGTAGTTCCGTCTGCACCAGGC
>JBNMGK010000146.1:0-6322 GCA_050872205.1 Enterocloster sp. | reverse complement strand
CAGAAGCATTGCAGGAAGAAGTCCGCGCTAAATGGGGCAGGATGAGTGCCAGACTGGCAGCGGTACTGGCGATATTGGTCATGGTGGGCTTACCGCTGATTTTTCAGGATTTTTATTTTAATATCCTTCAGGTAAAATATTGGTATTACTGTAGTGTTGTGATTGCAGTTGCAGTTATTTATGTGATTGCTGCGCTTACATTCTGGAACAGAGACAGAAAATGGTGCGGTGGAGCACTGTTAAAAGAATGGAAGCAGCATTTTTCATTTAAATCCTTTACAGCCGCGGAATGGTCGATGCTGGCGTTTTTAATAGCATCTGTTATTTCTACCTTGCAGTCAGAATATATGTATGAATCCTTCTGGGGAAATGAGGGCCGCTTTGTAGGACTGTTTATGATCATATTGTATACGATCAGCTTTTTTATCATAGCAAAGAAACTGCGATTTAAAAAGTGGTATCTGGATGTTTTCCTTGGAACTGGTATGATCGTGTGCCTGATCGGTATTCTCCATTACTTTAATATTGATCCGATTGGATTTAAGACAGACTTAAGCTATCAGGATTATCCAGATTTTACATCTACAATTGGAAATATCAATACGTATACGTCTTACCTGGCACTGGTAGTGGGAGTTAGTACAGTATTATTTACTGTAGAAAAAGAAGTTAAAAGAAAAGTCTGGTATACAGTATGTGTAGTAATCTCACTGTTTGCCCTTATCACAGGCATTAGTGATAATGCATACCTGACACTTCTGGCATTATTGGGACTTTTGCCATTTGTCCTTTTTACCAGTGTAAAGGGCGTACGCAATTATGTAGTTATTCTGGCAATTGTGTGTACAGAGTTTTTGGGAATCGGTTTACTTGTGGATAAACTTTCGGATCATGTACTTGCGATTAATGGTCTTTTTAATGTGATCTCTGATTTTAGGGGACTTCCAGCAATTACGGTTATTCTCTGGATTCTGGGAGTTGGATTGTATTTTGCAGAGCGTGGTCCATTGAAAAACACAAAAGAAAGCAATTTAGGCAGATGGATCTGGTTAGCAGTTGTGATCTTTGTGTTCTTGGGGATGGGAAAAGTATTATATGATGTAAACATTGCAGGAAACGCAGAAAAATACGGGTCTCTTAACAAATATCTTTTGTTCAATGATGATTGGGGAACCCATAGAGGTTATATCTGGCATTTAGCAATGCGCATTTACAATAAATTTCCAATTATGCATAAATTATTTGGCTACGGACCAGATACATTTGGTATCATAACTGTTAAAGGATACTTTGATGAAATGGTAGGCCGTTATGATGAAAAATTTGACAGCGTCCATAATGAGTATCTGCAGTATCTGGTAACCATTGGTATTGTAGGAATGCTGGCGTATATCAGTCTGCTTGTGACAGCACTTGCCCGTCTTATCCGTAAAGGCAAAGAGAATCCAGTGATCCTTTCAATCGCTATGGCAGTGATCTGTTATGCGGCTCAGGCACTGGTAAATATCAGCGTACCTATTGTAGCACCAGTTATGTTTACATTGATGGCTATGGGGCTGGCAGCTTGCCGAGATGAAAAATAAAATATAAAAAAGTATCCCTGTAGGATTCAGTTCTGGCTATGTCGGATAACTGGATAATACAGGGATTTCTTGCGTTTGCAGGGATTCAATGCTATACTGTACAAAGGTCAGAACTGGGTATTAAAGAGTCATGAAAAGAGTCGGACAAGGATGATCTGACCAGACAGATAGAAAGGTAACAATTTTAAGTGAACAGTTATGAAAAATATAAACGCCTGATCCGGTTTGTTGCGGGCATTCTTTTGATTGGGGTTCAATCCTGGATCTTTATGCAGGTATGGATCCATTGCTATAACGAGCATATGGAAATGCCATATCAACGATTGGGTCATTATTTCCTGGCAGCTGTATATGCAGTGATGCTGTATGTGTCCAGCTCCATTTATGGCAGTCTGCGCCTGGGCTATTTTAGAAATGGTGAATTGATCTATACTCATACATTGGCAACTATTTGTGCCAATGCAGTTTCCTATATTCCCATTGTACTTCTGGTAAAACATTTTAAAACGGTTGTGCCATTAATTCTTATGACAGCAGGACAGTTTGTTATTATCTGCATTTGGGGTTATTTGGCAAATGGGATTTACAGGAAGCTATATCCGCCGAGAAAAGTAATCATGGTTTATGGAGAACGTCCGGCTGTGGCCCTTATGAATAAAATTAATAGCAGAGAAGACTGCTTTGAGATAGGTGAAGTACTGAAAATACGGGGCATTACAGAGGAAGTGAAGGAGAAGATCCTTCAGTATGAAGGCGTAGTAATCTGTGATATTCCGTCCAAAATGCGAAACGAACTGTTGAAATTTTGCTATGGAAGGTCAATTCGTGTATATAGTACACCAAAAATCTCTGATATTATCATCCGAAGTGCGGAAAGCATGCATTATTTTGACACACCATTATTGTTGTCCAGAAATGATGGACTTTCCATTGAACAGGCATTTATTAAGCGGACCATGGATATTTTTGTTTCCATTGTCATGCTGGTGATTACTTCTCCTATTTTTTTAGTAACAGCCATTGCAATTAAAATGTATGATAAAGGTCCTGTATTCTTTTATCAGGAGCGCTGTACAAAGGATGGAAAGATATTTTCTATTTGTAAATTTCGCAGTATGATCGTAGATGCGGAAAAAAATGGTGCTTCTGTACCGGCTACAGAGCGGGATCCCAGGATCACACCTGTGGGAAATATTATCCGAAAACTTCGAATTGACGAACTTCCTCAGCTGTTAAATATCCTGAAAGGGGAAATGAGCCTGGTAGGTCCGAGACCGGAACGCATAGAACATGTCCGGTTGTATTCTGAGAGTATTCCAGAGTTTGCTTACCGTATGAAGGTAAAGGGAGGACTTACAGGATATGCCCAGGTTTATGGAAAATACAACACAACTGCTTACGATAAATTGAAAATGGACCTGATGTATATCCAGAATTATTCTGTTTTATTGGATATTGAAATTTTGTTTAAGACGGTCAAGATCCTTTTTGAAAAAGAGAGTACAGAAGGATTTTCAGATGAAATATCTGCGGCAATGGAACAGCAGACGGCAGAGGATGAACAGCGCAGGATCAGAGAGCAAATACAGGCAGAGGAAGAAGATGTATGAGATTACAAGGTAAAAAGGTAGTAGTTGTTACTAATTCTTCCAGCTATGAACCAAGAGCAGAGTGGATTGGAGAACTCTTTAAACAACAGGGCGCTCAGGTTCAGTGGATAGAAACTGATTTTATCCATAGAGAAAAAGTAAAAAAGGTGCGCAGTGCACCCGATCATATTTACATTGACACGGTGCCTTACAGAAAGAATCTTTCTGTAAGGCGTCTGTATTCCCAGTATGATTTTGCCAGAAAAGTGGAAAAAATTTTGAAAAAGGAGAATGCAGATCTGATCTATATGATCTTACCTGCGAATTCTCTGGCAGCTGCAGGAGATAGACTAAAAAGACAAATGAATGCGGCAAAACTGGTATTTGATATTTTGGATCTGTGGCCGGAATCACTTGGAGGGAAAAAGTTTCAAAAATTGTGGCCATTCCAGTGCTGGCGCAGGCTTCGGGATGACCACCTGAAGGCTGCAGATCTGGTTATCACAGAGTGCCGTTATTTTCAAAAATTTGTGAATGCAGAGGAAGAAAAGACGGCAGTGGTTTATTGGCCAAAAGAAGTTCCGAAAAACTGGAGAATGGAAGACCCGTCGGCAGATGCAAAGCATGATGGTGACTTTTCTGTTATTCATTTCGCATATCTGGGCTCCATCAACAACATTATAGACATAGAAGGAATTACAGAATTTCTTGAAGCTGTTAAGTTGATAAAACCAGTGTGTTTACATGTAGTTGGCGATGGCGAAAAGAGAGCAATCTTTGAAGAAGCATTGAAAAGCAAGGAAATTGATGCCCGGTTTTATGGTGCAGTCTATGAAGAGGAAAAGAAAAAAGAGATATTTTCCAGGTGTGCATTCGGAATTAATATGATGAAACCAGGAGTATGTGTTGGTCTGACTATGAAATCCATTGACTATTTCTGCTATGGGCTTCCATTAGTAAATAATATACCAGGTGATACCTGGGAGCTGGTAGAGAAAGAGCAGATCGGGATCAATTATCAGCAGGAAAAAGATGCAGAAAAACTATTGTCCTTGTTTAACGATATGAAAATGAAAGAAATGAAATACAAAATGCAGCAATTGTATACAGAGTTGTTTACGCCAGAAGCGGCAGAAACAGTGATCTGTGAACGGGTATTTCCATTATTGGAAGACAGTGGGATAAAGGAACAGAGCGAAAAATAAGGCAGTAATCAGGGCACAGAAGGGAGAACAATGAACATTCTTCACATATCCCCTTATTTTCCATCCACCAAAGCTAACCATGCAGGCGGTGTCTGCATGGGAAAGCAGGTAGAAACACTGAAAAAATTGCATCAGGGTTATGTACTTACGTTTGAGGCATCAGAGTTTGATGAGGGATTAAAAAAAGAATATCAGGAAGATGAACATTACCATACCGTAAAGATAAATAAATTTACCCGTATGGCGCATGTGGCGTTGGAACCATGGATGCCAAATTATTTTGCAGCCAGAAGCTCTTTTCGGTTTGCATGGAAATTGATCTGGCTGGTGAAAAAGTATAAGATAGAAGCAATTCACGGAGAATATGCGTCCATGGGACAATATCTCTGGATACGCAGACTGTTTCCCAAACTGGTATTCAACATCACAGAGCATGATATGACGGCCCAGTCATATGAGCGAAAAGTGGAAGACAGCCATGGCTTCAAGAGAGCATACCTGAAATTTCAATTGGATCGGATACTTAAAAAAGAGGGGAAATATTGCCGGAAAGCAGATCAGGTATTTACTTTTAACCAGAAAGATAAGAAGCTGATTCAGGAAAAATATGGGATACAGGACTGTAAGGTACTGAATCCATACTATGGAATTGAAGATGAGGTAATAGAGGCAGAGGAAGAAAAAGAAAAAACAGAGCCTTATACCATTTGTTTTCTGGGACAGATGGGCAGAGATGAGAATTATCTGGCGGCTATGCGGCTGGTAAATATTGCTGAAAAAGTAAAGAAACAAATTCCGCAGCTTCAACTCTATATTGTGGGAAACCGGCCGCCGGAAAAACTGAAACAGAAGGAAAATGAATGGGTCCATGTAACCGGCTTTGTAGAAGATGTGGACGCTTATCTGAAAAAAGCGGAGCTGGCAGTCTTCCCACTGACCTTAGGTGCCGGTATCAAGTTGAAGGTATTAAGAAGTCTTGCTATGGGAACGCCTGTAGTTACTGGTGAAATAGGTGCTGAAGGAATTGATGAAGAGTATCAGGTCCTTATCCCGGCAGAGAAAGACGAAGAGTACGAAAAGCAGATCATCACATATCTGAATGATGCAGAAGAGAGAGAACTTCGTGCAGCTCAGAGCAGAAACTATATCAAAGAACATTTCAGCTGGAAGACCAGTGAAAGGATATTGGCAGAAGTATATGGAGAAAAATAAAAGCGAACACGAAACAGTTGCGGCCATAACTGTTACTTACAACCGAACCAGAACACTGGAAAAATGCATTGACGCTTTGCTAAACCAGACTCGTGCTGTAGACTATATTATTATTGCAGATAATCACAGTAAGGAAGAAGAACAGGAAAAAATACGGGCGATTGCTGCTAAAAGTGACAAGATAAAACTGCTGTTTTTAAATGAAAACAGAGGCGGCGCAGGCGGTTTTGAAGCTGGTATGAGAGAAGCGGGAAAATTGGCTCCCGACTGGTATTGGTTGATGGATGATGATGCTTATCCAAGAAAAGACTGCCTGGAAACATTGCTAAATACAGGAAAAGAACTTCCAGATGTAGGTGGACTTTGCCCTTTAATTTATGGAATTGACCTGAAACATTATCAATTGTTCCACCATAAAACATTATCCAGATTTATGATGAAAAACAGTCCGGTTGTACGGGATGCAGACAAGCTTAAGGCAGTAACAGAAGAAGATGCAAACGCATTTGTAGGTCCACTTTTTCCGGGAAAAGTGGTAGACGAACTGGGAATTGCAGATGGAAGCTTGTTTATTTATGGAGATGACTCGGAATACACCCGGCGCGTTTCTGAAAAATATAAACTATACCTGATTCGGGATGCTGTGATCGATCACCAGGATGCACCTGTATTAGATGCTAATATGACACCTGCTGGCTGGTGGAAAGAGTATTACTGCAATCGAAATCAGTAT
>JBNMGK010000371.1:0-2738 GCA_050872205.1 Enterocloster sp. | reverse complement strand
GCATGGTACTACAGTTACCTTCCTTCCAGATAAGGAGATCTTTGAGGAAACAGTATACGATTATGATACATTAAGGATCCGTTTAAGGGAGACTGCTTTCCTTACCAAGAACTTAAAGATCATTTTAAGAGATGACAGAGAAGAAAAAAGAGAGGATACTTTCCACTATGAAGGCGGTATCCGTGAGTTTGTTACCTACTTAAACAAGGGAAAAGCACCTCTTTATGAAAATGTTCTCTACTGTGAAGGCACAAAAGAAGGAGTTTATGTTGAGGTTTCCATGCAGCACAATGACTCCTATACAGAGAACATTTATACATTTGTAAATAACATTAACACTCCGGAGGGCGGTACTCATCTTACCGGATTTAAGAATGCCCTTACAAAGACCTTTAATGACTATGCAAGAAAGAACAAGCTGTTAAAGGACAATGAGGAAAGCCTTTCCGGTGAAGACATCCGTGAAGGCCTTACAGCCATTATCAGTGTTAAGATCGGTGAACCTCAATTTGAAGGCCAGACCAAGCAGAAACTGGGTAACAGTGAGGCCAGATCAGCTGTAGACAGCATTGTAAGCGAGCAGCTGACCTATTTACTGGAGCAGAACCCGGCAGTTGCAAAGGTTATGTGTGAAAAGTCCATTCTGGCACAGAGAGCAAGAGCTGCAGCAAGAAAGGCAAGAGACCTGACACGTCGTAAATCTGCTTTAGACGGTATGGCCCTTCCTGGAAAACTGGCAGACTGTTCAGACAAAAACCCGGAAAACTGCGAGATCTACATCGTAGAGGGAGATTCTGCAGGCGGTTCTGCAAAGACTGCACGTTCCAGAGCTACACAGGCTATCCTTCCTCTTCGCGGCAAGATCTTAAACGTAGAAAAGGCAAGAATGGATAAAGTTTATGCAAATGCGGAGATCAAGGCTATGATCACTGCTTTTGGTACAGGTATCCATGATGATTTCGATATCAGCAAGCTGCGCTACCACAAGATCATCATCATGACTGATGCGGATGTGGACGGCGCTCACATCAGTACTCTGCTTCTTACATTTATCTACCGCTTTATGCCGGAGCTGATCAAGCAGGGCTATGTATACCTGGCTCAGCCACCGTTATACAAGATCGAGAAAAACAAAAAAGTATGGTATGCTTACAGTGATGAGGAATTAAATTCCATTCTCATGGACATTGGCCGTGACAACAGCAACAAGATCCAGCGTTACAAAGGTCTGGGAGAAATGGATGCAGAGCAGCTTTGGGAGACTACCATGGATCCGGAACGCCGTATTTTACTGCGTGTGACCATGGATGAAGAGACCACATCAGAAGTAGACCTTACCTTTACCACTCTTATGGGTGACCAGGTAGAGCCAAGACGTGATTTCATTGCCCAGAATGCAAAGAAAGTTAAGAACCTGGATATTTAATGGACTCCTGAAAGACTTTAAAGAGAGTACATTTACGCATAAAGGAGATAAATTATGGAACCGAATGTATTTGACAAGGTTCATGACGTGGACCTTAAAAAGACCATGGAACAGTCCTATATTGACTATGCCATGAGTGTTATCAGCGCCAGAGCCCTTCCTGACGCCAGAGACGGCTTAAAGCCGGTACAGCGCCGCGTGCTGTTTTCTATGATAGAGTTAAACAACGGACCGGATAAGCCACATCGTAAGTGTGCCCGTATCGTTGGTGATACCATGGGTAAATATCATCCTCATGGTGACAGCTCCATTTACGGGGCATTGGTCAACATGGCACAGGACTGGTCTACCAGATATCCATTGGTAGACGGACATGGAAACTTTGGTTCTGTGGACGGTGACGGCGCCGCAGCTATGCGATATACAGAGGCACGTTTAAGCCGTATTTCCATGGAAATGCTGGCTGATATCAATAAAAATACCGTAGATTTCGTACCAAACTTTGATGAGACTGAAAAAGAGCCTGTGGTATTACCTTCCAGATTCCCAAATCTGCTGGTAAATGGTACTTCCGGTATCGCCGTTGGTATGGCTACCAATATCCCGCCTCACAACCTGCGTGAAGTCATTGCAGCGGTTGTAAGAATGATCGACAACCGTGTAAATGAAGACCGTGAGACCTCCTTAGAGGAGATCATGGAGATCATCAAGGGACCTGATTTCCCTACAGGGGCAACTATTTTAGGCAGACGCGGCATTGAGGAAGCATACCGCACCGGCCGCGCAAAGATCAAAGTAAGAGCTGTGACTAATATTGAGACCATGCCAAACGGCAAGTCCCGTATTATTGTTACAGAGCTGCCGTACATGGTAAATAAAGCCAGACTGATCGAAAAGATCGCAGAACTGGTAAAAGAAAAGAAGATCGATGGCATTACCTACATCGGTGACGAATCCAACCGTGAAGGTATGCGTATTAATATTGAGCTGCGCCGTGATGTAAACGCTAATGTTATCTTAAACCAGCTGTTAAAGCATACACAGCTGCAGGATACTTTTGGTGTGATCATGCTGGCTCTGGTGAACAATGAACCAAAGGTCATGAACCTGCACCAGATGCTTGACTGCTATATTGCCCACCAGGAGGACGTAGTAAGGCGCAGGACCCAGTATGACTTAAATAAGGCAGAGGAACGTGCCCACATTTTACAGGGCTTGCTGATCGCCTTAGATCACATTGATGAGGTCATCCGCATTATCCGCGGTTCTGCTAATGTAGCAGACGCAAAAAATCAGTTAATGGAGCGTTTCG
>JBNMGK010000284.1:0-3871 GCA_050872205.1 Enterocloster sp. | reverse complement strand
GTGTATATTGTAATAACAGTGCCATGCCTATTCTCCTCCCTTCTGTCCTTCTTCTTTTGCTTTTTTATCCTCTGCTTTCTGTATCTTTGTGTTCATGCAGTGCTTAAAGAACAGAACAAATCCACAGAAATAAATGATGATCGCAGCGATCAGATCAGAGATCTGGGAACAGTAGACCATTTTGTCTACATAAGCTCCGCCGCTGGTGATATGCTGGATAAAGAAGGAAGAGAAAATCGCTCCAATTGGATGAAGTCCTCCAAGGAAGGCTGCTGCAATTCCGTTAAATCCCATGTTTGGAACAGCCGTCTGTGCACAGGACCACTGCTCAATGCCGCTTAAGTATAAAAATCCGGCTCCCAGTCCTGCTAAAGCACCGGAAATGCCCATAGTCAGGATAATATTCTTCTTTTCTTTCATGCCTGCGTATTTTGCGGCATTTACAGAAAGTCCGGTCGCCTTTAACTCATAACCTAATTTTGTCTTGCCTAAAACCACCCATACCAGAATGGCAAATACAACGGATAACGGGATGGCAATGGTCACATAGCGGTTGTTTGCAAATAAGCTCTGCAGACCCAGATGCGGGATCACTGCTCCCGGATTGTTGGTGCGCAGAGGCAATGTATATGTGGTTCCTGACTCTTTTACAGCGGTTAAAACGGTGTTTACCGCATATAAGCTGATCCAGTTTAACATAATGCAGGCGATTACTTCGTTTACATTTAAGTATGCCTTAAGGGCGCCTGCTGCCATGCCAAGCAATGCTCCGCCAACCATAGCTAACAGGATGCAAACCCACCATGGGGCATTATAATGAATGGCAAAATACAGTGCAAAACCGGCGCCAACAGAAAACTGGCCGGATGCCCCGATATTAAAAAGTCCTACTTTATAAGCAAATAAAACGGACAGTGTACACATTAACAGAGGCGCTGTTTTTGCCAGTGTACTTCCAAAATATTCCAGTGCTACTTCCGGTCTTGGGAAATAGAGGAAATTCTTTAAAATAGCTGTGATCGCTCTTCCCGCGCCTGCGGAATTGATCATAAATAATACGATATAACCCACAACCAGACCAAGTACAATGCAGAACAAAGAGGCGATCAGTGTCTGCACCGACCCGTTGGCCAGTATGTTTTTTGATTCTTTTCTGGTGTCCATTGATTAAACCTCCTGTCTCTTGGCGCCTGTCATGTAAAGACCAAGTTCCTCTACTGTTACTTCTTCCGGCTTGAACTCTCCTACGATCTCTCCCTCATACATAACCAGGATACGGTCGGATACATCCATAACCTCATCTAACTCCAGGCTCACAAGAAGAACACCTTTCCCCTTGTCTCTTTCTTCTACGATCTGCTTGTGGATCAGTTCAATGGCTCCTACGTCAACACCGCGGGTAGGCTGCACAGCAATGAGAAATGCCGGATCCTTATCGATCTCTCTTGCAACAATAGCCTTCTGCTGATTGCCGCCGGACATGGTACGCACCTGTGTAGCCGGTCCCTGACTGGATCTTACGTCATATTCACCGATCAGCTTTTCTGCATAGCTTCGGATCTCTTTTTTCTTTAAGAAACCAAATTTATTGGTAAAACGGGGCTTAAAATAGGTCTGGAGCACCATGTTGTCCTCCAGGGAATAATCCAGTACCAGTCCATGTTTGTGACGGTCCTCCGGGATATGGCTCTCTCCCAGTACAGATCTCTGTCTTACAGAAGCCTTTGTAAGATCATTCCCGTTCGTGTGGATCGTACCTGATTTCAGCTCTGTAAGACCGGAAAGTCCGTATACCAGCTCCGTCTGACCATTTCCGTCAATACCCGCAATACAAACGATCTCCCCTTCTCTTACCTGGAAAGAAACATTGCGCACAGCATCTTTTTTGTGCTTTTCACCGGCAACGGTCATGTTTTTCACATCCAGAACTACTTTTCCCGGTTTTGCAGGAGCTTTATCTACTTTAAAGCTGATGTTTCGTCCTACCATCATGGCAGAAAGCTTCTCAGGGGTAGTATCCTTGATATCTACCGTATCAATATATTTTCCCTTTCGTAAAATGGTGCAGCGGTCTGCTACTTCCATGATCTCGTTTAACTTATGGGTGATGAAAAGAATGCTCTTTCCTTCTGCAGCAAGCCCCTTCATGATCTTCATAAGCTCTGCGATCTCCTGAACCGTCAGGACGGCTGTAGGCTCATCAAAAATAAGGATCTCATTGTCACGGTACAGCATTTTTAAAATCTCGGTCCTCTGCTGCATTCCTACTGTGATATTTTCCACTAAGGCATCCGGGTCTACCTGAAGATGATATTTTTCAGATAATTCCATAACTTTCTTTCTGGCATCATCCTTCTTTAACAGACCGTGGCTTACCGGCTCCACGCCCAGGATAATGTTATCCAGGACAGAAAAACATTCTACCAGTTTAAAATGCTGGTGCACCATACCGATACCTAATGCATTGGCATCATTTGGGTTCTTGATCTCTACTTTTTTACCGTCTTTGCGGATCTCGCCTTCTTCCGGCTGATACAGGCCGAATAAAACGCTCATAAGAGTGGATTTTCCCGCTCCGTTTTCTCCTAAAAGGGCGTGGATCTCGCCTTTTTTCAGCTGAAGGGTAATATTATCATTTGCAACGATCCCTGGGAAACGTTTGGTAATATTCAGCATCTCAATTGCATATTCAGACATATTATCTATGGTTCCTTCCCTATCTATATTCTATCTACTTTTCTGGCTGTTCTGCCATTTGCTGGTTTTGCATGATTATTTGATCGTACCCTGACGAACATTTAATTTTACGGAAACCTGTGGCATCTCATCAATGCTGTTGCTTACTTCTATTTTTCCGTCAAAAATGTCTGCTACCAGCTTCTTATAGTCTTCTACACCAAACTCATCATTCCACTGTGTAGTATCTTCTGGAAGTCCTACATAATTCAGGGACATGTCATCTTTGGATATAAGACCCAGATTTTCTACCTTTCCAACATGCTCATCCCATGTGCCGTCATAAATAATGGAATCCAGCATGGAATTAACTGTAGCTGTCAGGCTCTTCATGGCAGAAGTAATAGTGGTTCCTTCTCCATATGCGTCAATGATCGGGGACTGATCAGAGTCTACACCGATGATCTTGCCTCCAACCTTTGCTGCTGCCTCTGCTGCTGATGTGAAAATACCGCCGCCGCAGGCAAAAACAACTTCCGTACCATTGCTGTACCAGGTATCCATGGCAGCTGTGATCTCAGTGGAACCATAAAACTGGCCGCCATATGCATAGTCGATCACTACTTCATCGGTAATTCCCATTTCTTTTGCAGCAGCATCAATTCCCTGTACATAGCCGTAGCCGTAACGCATAACGCCTGGAACGGCCTGGCCGCCTAAGAAGCCTAAATGACGGTAGCCCAGCTTTACAGCTGTGTAACCTGCCAGATAGCCTGGGATCGCTTCCTGGTAAATAGCCAGATAGGTATTTCCTGTGTTGTAATACTGAGATACATCATAGGCATCCGGGTTATCATAATAAGCGTTTCCTACTGCCGCCGCACCAATATCACCGGCACTCATATCCAGGACAATGAATTTAATATCCGGATATTTAAAGGTGGTATCCACAACAGTCTGTGCAAATACATACCCTGGCATGACGATAATATTATAACCTTCTGCTACTGCCACATCTACCATGGCGGTTCTTGCGTAGTCTGTATCACCGTCTGGTTTTTTGTAGGTAAAATCAATATTGTGGGCTTTGCAGTAATCCCTGCAGGCTTCATAGGTAGTCTGGTTAAAGGACTGGTCTGTAATATCCCCCGCATCTGTTATCATGCAGACTCTGTACTCAGAACTGCCTGTGTTC
>JBNMGK010000066.1:0-10429 GCA_050872205.1 Enterocloster sp. | reverse complement strand
TCACTTAAGAGACAGACTGTTCCGTGAGTTAAATACAGATGTCAGCCTTCGTGTAGAAGAAACTGATTCCGCAGACTGCTTTAAGGTATCCGGCCGTGGCGAGCTGCATCTGTCTGTCCTGATTGAAAATATGCGTCGTGAAGGATATGAATTTGCAGTAAGTAAGGCAGAGGTACTTTACAAATATGATGAGCGTAACCGCAAGTTAGAGCCAATGGAATTAGCTTATATTGATGTTCCGGAAGAATACACCGGTGTTGTTATCCAGAAGCTGACTTCCAGAAAGGGCGCTCTTCAGGGTATGAGTCAGGCAGCTGGCGGCTATTCCAGACTGGAATTCTCCATTCCTTCCAGAGGTCTGATCGGCTACAGAGGCGATTTCATGACTGATACAAAAGGTAATGGTATCTTAAATACAATTTTTGACGGTTATGCTGAGTACAAGGGCGATATCGCTTATCGTCAGACGGGTTCTCTGATCGCATTTGAGGCTGGTGAGTCCATTACTTACGGTCTGTTTAATGCACAGGAGAGAGGTACTCTGTTCATTGGACCTGGCGTTAAGGTATATTCCGGTATGGTCATCGGACAGAGCCCGAAGGCAGAAGATGTTGAGATCAACGTCTGCAAGACCAAGAAGCTGACCAATACACGTTCTTCCAGTGCTGATGAAGCATTAAAGCTGACTCCGCCTAAGATCATGAGCTTAGAGCAGTGCCTGGATTTCATCGATACCGATGAGCTTCTGGAAGTAACTCCAGAGAGCCTGCGTATCCGCAAGAAGATCCTGGATCCTACTCTTCGTAAGAGAGCTTCTTTCAAAAATAAGTAGAAATATATGTGAGCCGCCTGCGTAAGCAGGCAGATAGGCGTGTCAGCGCGGGGCTCGTGAGTAATATAAACGTGAGGGAGTAGTGGCATTGCCTGCATAGGCAATGTGGCAAGTCAACATACTGGCGCATCCGCCTGGCTTGTCTTAAATAATGAGACTCATGTATGGTTGGATTATTCCGCTATACATGCAGTCTCTTTTTTTATAGATTTCATAAAACCTATTAAAAATTACAAGGAGAAGAGAAATGAAAGACGCATACACTAAAACCCCTGAACAGGTACTTTCAGACCTGCATTCAGACGGAAGCGGCGGCCTGACAAAGGAACAGGCAGAGCAGTCCCGCAAAAAGTACGGTGCCAATACCTTTATCCGGGAAAGCCATGAATCCCTGCTTAAAAAGATCTGGGATGCTTCTACTGAGCCTATGCTTCTGATGCTGATCTTTGCGGCAGTGATCACATTAGGAGTAAACATTGCCCGCTATATGACAGGAGGAGAATATAATTTCCTGGAATGTGCAGGTATTTTCGCGGCGATTGCCTTGTCTGTAGTGATCACCATTGTTACAGAGGGAAAAAGTGCCAAAGCTTTCGAGGCATTAAACCGCATTAATGAAGATACACTGGTAAAAGCGTTAAGAGATAATGCGCCCCAGCTGATTCCACAGAAGGATATTGTAGTAGGGGATATCCTTTTAGTAGAAACAGGAGATAAGCTGGTAGCAGACGCAAGATTATTAGAGAGCAATGATCTTAGCGCAGATGAATCTTCTCTTACAGGAGAAAGTCTTCCGGCAGCAAAAGAGGCAGATACTGTCTGTCCTCAGTCCACACCTGTGGCAGAGCGCAGAAACATGCTGTATTCCGGCTGCTTTGTATCAAGCGGTACAGGAAAAGCAGTGGTAACTGCAGTAGGAAACAACACAGAGTTTGGACAGATCGCAAAAGAATTATCATCCATTGAAAAAGACACTACACCACTTCAGGAAAAACTGGACCGTCTGGGAAAAGTGATCACAGTTTTAGGTGCTACAGCAGCCTTTATCGTATTTGCCATCCAGATCGTTGGTTTTGCCATGTCCCATACCATGAACTGGGAAACTGTGTCTGATGCCTTTATCACCAGTATCGTCCTGATCGTAGCAGCAGTTCCAGAAGGTCTTCCTACCATTGTAGCTGTATCTCTGGCATTAAACATTATTAAAATGTCCCGTGAAAACGCCCTGGTAAAGAAGATGATCGCCTGTGAGACTGTAGGCTGTATCAATATCATCTGTTCTGATAAAACAGGAACTTTAACAGAAAATAAGATGACGGTACAGCAGATCTATACCAAGGGAGAACGGTTAGAGCCGGAGAAGCTTACAGATGTCTGTCTTCTGGAAAACTTCTGTATCAACAGCAATGCCAATGTAACCATAGAAGAAGGGAAAGACAGCTTTATCGGTAATCCTACGGAATGTGCTCTTTTAGTGGCAGCCAGAAAAGCAGGCTGGGATTATACTAAGAAAAGAGAAGAGGCAGATATAGCCCACATTTTCCCGCTCTCTTCCCAGAAAAAGGATATGAGCACTATCTTGCGCACCCCGGAAGGCTATATGCTTTATGTAAAGGGAAATCCGGAAAAGATCATGAGCCTTTCAGGAAATCTTTCCGATGATGAAAAGAAGGTCCTGGAAGAAAAGATCACCTCTTTCCAGAGCCGCGCAGGCCGTATCCTTGCATTTGCACATAAAAAGCTGGATCAGTACACCGGGGAAGAGACTCAGGAAGAACTGGAAACAGACCTGATCTACGATGGTTTCGTTGTTATTTCTGATCCATTAAGCCCGGATGTTTACGGTGCTATCGGCCGCTGCCGTAAAGCAGGTATTGAAGTAAAAATGCTTACCGGTGACAATATTTTAACTGCAAGAGCCATTGCAGATGAGCTTCACATGCTGGATGCAGACCACATTGCAGTAGAGGCATCTGAGATCGAAACTATGTCCGATGAAGAACTGGCACAGGCTCTTAAGAAGATCCAGGTTATTGCCAGAAGTACACCTCTTGTAAAGATGCGTGTGGTAAAAGCATTAAAGGCACAGGGAAATGTAGTGGCAGTAACAGGTGACGGTATCAATGATGCCCCTGCTATTAAGAACGCAGACGTAGGTATTGCCATGGGTATTGCAGGTACAGAAGTTACCAAGGAAGCCAGTGATATCGTCCTTCTGGATGACTCCTTCTCTACCATTATGAAGGCTGTGCAGTGGGGGCGTGCCATCTATGAAAATTTTAAGCGTTTTATCCAGTTCCAGCTGACTGTAAATGTATCATCTGTAGTCGTTGTAGTCTGTTCTATTTTAGCAGGCTTTGAAACACCATTTACAGCCCTTGAACTGTTATGGATCAACATTATTATGGACGGCCCGCCAGCGCTGACACTGGGACTGGAACCTATCCGTGATGATATTTTAAATCATCCGCCTACAAGAAGAGATGAAAATATTATTTCCAGGTCCATGATCAGCCGTATTTTTGTAAACGGTATTTTTATCTCCATTGTATTTATGCTTCAGCATTTTACCAATTTCTTAGGCGCAGCGCCCGAACAGGAGGCAACTGTATTATTTACCCTGTTTGTGGTATTCCAGCTGTTTAATGCATTTAACTGCCGTGAACTGGATCGCACACCGATGTATAAGAACCTGCTTAACAACAAGCTGATGCTTAGTGTATTCTTACTGGTCCTGATTCTTCAGATTATCATTACACAGGCGGGAGGCGCTGTATTTGAGACAGTTCCCCTGTCTGTAGGACTGTGGTGCAAGATCTTAGGTGTATCCTGCAGTGTGATCGTACTGGATGAGATCTGGAAGTTATTTGAAAAATAAATATTATTAAGAGATCATACACAAGATCCACCTCTGTTTCAATGTCGTTTTATGTCGGAAAACAGAGGTGGATTTTTATGCATATCCGGTCTATTTCTTTTCATCTTTTCATAAATTATCTATGTAGAGCAAAGCCCTAATAAAATAAAAATGGAAAAGAAGAGGAGAAGTACTATGCCAGAAAAAATGATCGAAAACAACAAGGTAAGCGTGATCGGAGAGATCGTATCAGATTTTACATTCAGCCATGAGGTCTTTGGAGAAGGCTTTTATATGGTAGAGCTGTCTGTAAACCGTTTAAGCGAACAGGCGGATATTATCCCTTTAATGGTTTCTGAGCGGCTTGTGGATGTACATAAGGACTACAGGGGCTGTACCATGGAAGCCATTGGCCAGTTCCGTTCCTATAACCGTCACGAAGGCACCAAGAACCGCCTGATGTTGTCTGTATTTGTACGGGAGATCCATTTTATGGAAGAATTTACCGATTATACAAAGACAAATCAGATCTTCTTAGACGGTTATATCTGCAAGGCGCCTATTTACCGGAAAACACCTCTTGGACGTGAGATCGCAGACCTGCTGCTTGCTGTAAACCGCCCTTATGGAAAATCAGATTATATCCCATGTATCAGTTGGGGACGCAATGCACGTTTTGCTTCTGGATTTGAAGTGGGAACAAGGGTGCGTATCTGGGGAAGAGTCCAGAGCCGTGAGTACACAAAGAAGATCACGGAGACAGAATGCGAGAAGCGTATTGCCTATGAGGTATCTATCAGCAAGCTGGAGTGTGACGAACTTTAAAGATTTTTTCATATTTAGACAGGAAAATCTACTGGAAATCGTAAGAAATATTTGCATTATTACATAAATTGTGCTAGAGTGGTTTTGAAAATTGCTCACATGAGAGAACAGACATGAGGTGCAGAATGATGAAAGAAAATCTGATACAGGTGATCTGCGGACCTGGAAAAGGAAAGACAGCAAGTGCCTTGGGAAGAGGCGTGACCGCTCTTTTAAAAGGGAAAACAGTCATCATGGTACAGTTTTTAAAGGGCTCCATGGAAACAGAAGGTATGGAGATCGTAAAACGACTGGAACCGGAGTTTAAATTATTCCGCTTTGAAAAATCACCTATCTTTTTTGACCAGCTTTCAGAGGAAGAAAAGGACGAAGCCAGGATCAATATCCGCAATGGCTTAAATTTCGCAAAAAAGGTGCTGGTTACAGGAGAATGTGACATCCTGATCCTGGATGAGATCTTAGGTATCCTGGATGAAGGTATTATCTCCTTAGAGGAGTTAAAGAACCTGATCTGCCAGGCAAGACAGTCTGAGGTAGAGATGATCATGACGGGAACGGTTTATCCCCAGGAGTTAGATGCCTACGCAGATGAGATCACCAAGGTCCAGACACGCTATGAACACTGTGAAGGTTAAATATTTGCAGTTGACGTCTGCAATTGATAATGTTAATATTAAGAACATAAAACAGAGTAGAGGTTGCGCTGATCAAAAGTAACCGGCCGGATGTGACAGGCACAGAAGAAGGTCTGGTGAAAGGGAAAAGCGCCGAAGAAAAGAGGATACCTGAGAGAATCTTTTCTGGGCACAGGGTTAAGAACTTTGTGACTGTCATCCAGGTGGATGGAGAGCTACCGAAAGAGCAGATTCGTGAAGATGCGAAACCGTTGGAAGAGCTGACATTTACCTCAGCCCTTCCTTTTTCTTTTGATATACACACTCTGTTGGATCCGGGGACGCGTACTGCGTGTTTCCAACATTTTACATTATATTAGAGAAGGAGAAAAGAACATGGCAATTTTTGAAGGCGCTGGTGTTGCACTGATCACACCATTTAAGGCAAATGGAGAGGTTAATTATGATAAGTTAGAGGAGATCGTAGAAGAACAGATCGCAGGAGGCACAGATGCTATCGTTGCCTGCGGTACTACCGGAGAAGCTTCTACTATGACTCATGAGGAACACTTAGACGTTATTAAGTTCGTATGTGATGTTACAAAGAAACGTATTCCTGTAATTGCAGGTACCGGCTCTAACTGTACTGAGACTGCTATTTATCTGTCCCAGGAAGCAGAAAAGAATGGTGCTGACGGTCTGTTAGTCGTATCTCCATACTACAATAAGGCAACCCAGAAAGGACTGATCGCACATTTTTCCGCAGTTGCAAATTCTGTAAAAATTCCAATGCTTCTTTACAACATTGCAGGCAGAACCGGCGTAAATATCCAGCCGGCTACCATTGCTCATCTGTGGAAAAATGTAGATAATATCGTTGGCGTAAAAGAGGCAAATGGCGATTTCTCCGCTACTGCAACTTTAATGAATTTAACAGACGGCGGCATTGATGTATATTCCGGAAATGATGACCAGATCGTTCCATTATTATCCTTAGGCGGAAAGGGCGTTATCTCTGTATTATCAAATGTAGCTCCGGCACAGGCACATGAGATCTGCGCAGCTTACTTTGCAGGGGATGTAAAGCGCAGCGCAAAACTGCAGATCGAAGCGATTCCGCTGATCCATGCATTATTCAGCGAAGTAAACCCAATCCCTGTTAAGGCTGCTATGAACCTGTTAGGAAAAGAGACCGGACCTTTAAGAATGCCTCTTACTGAGATGGAACCAGAGCATCAGGAAGTTCTTAAGAAGGAATTACAGGCATACGGACTGCTGTAAGGAGCAAGATACTTTTTAGAACAGCAGAAGAAAGGAAAGAAAAATGGTCAGAGTCATCATGCATGGCTGCAACGGCGTTATGGGCCAGGTCATCACCGGAATGGCAAAGGATATGGAAGGTCTTACCATTGTTGCAGGCATTGATCTTAAAAACGATAAAGAAAATGGATATCCGGTATATACCTCTTTAGAAGAATGCAAAGAAGAGGCAGATGTAGTGGTAGATTTTGCGTCTCCAAAGGCAGCAGACCACCTGATGGATTTCTGTGCAGAAAAGAAGCTGGGACTGGTACTTTGTACTACCGGACTTTCTGAAGAGCAGATCAAAAAAGTAAAAGAAACAGCAGGAAAAACAGCAGTTCTTCGCTCTGCCAATATGTCTTTGGGCGTAAACCTTTTATTAAAACTGGTTCAGGATGCAGCTAAGGTACTGGCTGGCTCCGGTTTTGATATTGAGATCGTGGAAAAACATCACAATCAGAAAAAGGATGCTCCAAGCGGAACCGCCCTTGCACTGGCTGATTCCATGAACGAAGCATTAGGCAATCAGTATCACTATGTATATGACCGCAGCAGTGTACATGAAAAGAGAGATCCAAAGGAGATCGGTATTGCGTCTGTCCGCGGAGGTTCTATTGTAGGTGACCATGATGTGATCTTTGCAGGAAAAGATGAAGTTATCACATTTAATCATACAGCTTATTCCAAGGCTATTTTTGCAAAAGGCGCTTTGGAAGCAGCAAAATTCCTGGCTGGAAAAGAGCCGGGGCTGTATGATATGAGCGATGTAACGAGCACAAAAGAAAAATAAGCGGCTGCGTCAGCAGGCAGTAGAGCGCGTAAGCGCGGGAATCTGAGTCTACAAAAAACAGGAAAAATTTAACACTATAAAGCATTCTCTGATTTCACATACTAATAGCAGGTAAACGAAAGGAGAATGCTTTATGAAAAAAATCAGACCGTTTTTATTTGCATGTATGCTGGTATTTTTGTCTCTTTCCCTGACTGCCTGCGCAGGAAGAAGAAAGGGCAATATGAATGAGACTGAAAACAACAGCACAACTTCCTCACCAGCTGCTGAAACCGGAAATGGAGCAGGAACAGGAACCGGGGAAAATGGAGTTATTGGAGATACCACATCCGGCTGGGGAGAAGGAGAGAACGGCACTATGACTGGCGGCACCAACGGAGAAACAGAGACTACCGGTGAAGGCCTTATTGATGATCTTACGGATGATCTGAGCCGTGGCGCTTCCGATGCAGCAGGAGACCTGGAAGGCCGGTGATCTATGAGATAAATGGATGCGCCTTAGATATGCACCCTATATGGATCGCAGCAATGACTGTCAGGAGAAAGATGACAATTCTTTTTCCTGGCAGTTTTTTTGCGTTTTTTGCGCCACCTTTTACTCTTGAATGAAGAATAAAAATTTTCTATAATAAAAATGGAGTGCGTGGGAAAGGAATCCCATGAAAAGACGAAAAGCTTTAAGACGTTTAAAAAAGATGCGAAGGGCGGGAGTAAGAGCCTGGAAGAAGAAAAGTCCCGGTAAATGGCAGATAGGCTGTGTGCTGCTTCTGGTATCTGTGCTGTGTATGTCCTCTTACAGGGAGGCTGGCAGCTGGCAGGAGATCTGTATCAGCAAAGAAGACTTCATAAAAAAAGAATGGATACAGGAACAGCATAAACTGGAAAAAACTGGAAATTCAGAAGAAACAAAAGAACCGGCCGCAAAAAATCCTATTTTAAACGAAGGAGCAGCCCTTTTTCTAAAAGAGGGAAAGCTTTTATTTTTCCGGATCCGGGAAGAAGAAAAACAGAAACAACCCACTGATTAGAACAGGGTGGATTCATTCATTAGCAATTTTAATGAGCACTTTGCTTGTATTCATTAAAATCGTGTATTATAATTTCTACTGAAAATGACTTCTTTTATCGATTAGACTTATAAATGATCAAAACAACAAAAAGCAGTCACTGCAAAATGTATTCCTGGCAGTATCCGGATACATAAAAGGCGAAAGCAGAAAGGAAAGACCAATGAACCAGAATCAGATGGACTTTGATATCAGAGGAGATGAAGTGCGGGAGGAATGCGGTGTTTTCGGCATTTACGATTTTGACGGAAATGATGTTGCCTCCACAATTTATTATGGACTGTTTGCTCTCCAGCACAGAGGACAGGAAAGCTGCGGTATTGCAGTCAGTGATACAGAAGGCCCAAAAGGAAAAGTAAGCGCGCATAAGGGAATGGGTCTTTGCAACGAAGTATTTACACCGGATGTGATTGAACCTCTTCATGGAAATATCGGTGTAGGCCATGTAAGATATTCAACAGCAGGAAGCAGTACCAGAGAAAATGCACAGCCTCTGGTATTAAACTACGTAAAAGGAACTTTAGCATTAGCACATAATGGAAACCTGGTAAATGCACCGGAGTTACGCCATGAATTAGAGTATACAGGCGCGATCTTCCAGACTACCATTGACTCTGAGGTTATTGCTTATCATATTGCAAGGGCACGTGTCCATACACCTACCGTAGAGCTGGCAGTGGCAGAGGCTATGAAAAAGATCAAGGGAGCGTATTCCCTGGTGATCATGAGCCCGAGAAAGCTGATCGGAGCAAGAGATCCATTTGGATTTAAGCCTCTTTGCATTGGAAAAAGAGATAATGCCTATATTTTAGCATCTGAGACCTGCGCTTTAGAGACCATTGGGGCTGACTTTGTCCGTGACGTAGAGCCAGGTGAGATCGTTACTATTACAAAGAACGGCATTGCTTCTAATAAGGAACTGTGCTTTACAGATCATGCAAAAGAAGCAAGATGTATTTTTGAATATATTTATTTCGCAAGACCAGACAGTGTATTTGACGGGGTAAGCGTATATCATTCCCGCATTCAGGCAGGACGTTTCCTGGCAATGGATTCACCGGTAGAAGCAGATCTGGTAGTGGGTGTGCCGGAGTCCGGAAATGCAGCAGCTCTTGGCTATGCTATGGAATCAGGAATCCCTTATGGAACTGCCTTTGTAAAGAACTCCTATGTAGGAAGAACCTTTATTAAGCCAAAACAGAGCAGCCGTGAATCAGCTGTCCGCATTAAGTTAAATGTATTAAAAGAAGCAGTGGCAGGAAAACGTGTGATCATGATCGATGACTCCATTGTCCGCGGAACCACCAGTGCCCTGATCGTAGGCATGTTAAGAGATGCAGGAGCAAAGGAAGTCCATGTACGTATCAGTGCACCGCCATTCCTTCACCCATGCTATTTCGGAACAGATATTCCTTCAGAAGACCAGCTGATCGCCCACAACCGTACGGTAGAAGAGATCCGTGAGCTTTTAGGGGCAGACAGCTTATCTTATCTGGAAATGGACCGCTTGTATGAAATGGCAGGAGGAAAGAGTATCTGTACTGCATGCTTCAGCGGTGATTACCCAATTGAGCCGCCAAAAGAGGATATCCGCGGCAGCTATGAGAAGTAGATGGTTGTTTAGAAAAAAATAATATGCTATACTGTAACGAGTGCAGAGAAAAACAAGCGGCTGCGAAGCAGACATTTGTTTTTCACAAACCGTTAACGAATGAACCGTCTGCGGAGCAGACAGTAGAGCGCGTTAGCGCGGGGTTCATGAGTAAAGAAAGCCTACTAAGCAGGCACAGGAGGAAAAACCAATGAGCAATGATAAATACGTAAGCCCTCTTTCTGAGCGTTATGCAAGCAAAGAGATGCAGTACATTTTTTCACCGGATATGAAATTCAAGACCTGGAGAAAGCTTTGGATCGCATTAGCTGAGACAGAGAAAGAACTGGGATTAAATATTACACAGGAACAGATCGACGAGCTGAAAGCCCATGCAGATGACATCAACTACGATGTTGCAAAGGCAAGAGAAAAAGAAGTGCGTCACGATGTTATGAGCCATGTGTACGCATATGGCGTACAGTGTCCGAAAGCAAAAGGCATTATCCATTTAGGGGCTACCTCCTGTTATGTAGGAGACGACACCGACC
>JBNMGK010000366.1:0-2865 GCA_050872205.1 Enterocloster sp. | reverse complement strand
TTCTTCACTTTATCCAGGATAAGCTTCCTAAATAGTTATATTGCAAAAAAATTCATTTCCAAGTACACTAAGTAACAGGAGAATATAATTTTTATTCAAATTGGAGGGATTACAACATGATCATTGATAATGTAAAAGTTTACACACCAGAAAAGACATTTGTAAACGGCGGCCTGGTTCTGGATCAGGACCGGCTCGAAGCTGTTTATACCAATGAAACCAAACCGGATCTTACCGGAAAAGAGGTTCTTGATGGAGAAGGCGCTTATGCCATTCCAGGACTGGTAGATCTGCATTTCCACGGATGCAAGGGGGATGATTTCTGCGATAATTCTCTTGAAGCAATCGAACGGATCGCAGAATACGAAGCTTCTGTGGGAGTAACTGCCATTGCACCGGCTACCATGACACTTCCTGTAGAGGAGCTGGTGGATGTTTTAAAAACTGCTGCGCAGTACAAGCGTGAAAAGCATGACTATAAAAAAGCAGATCTGGTAGGCATCAACATGGAAGGGCCTTTCATCAGTCCTGTAAAAAAAGGCGCCCAGGATGACCGGAACATACTTCCCTGCGATACTGCCCTTTGTGAGCGCTTCTTAGAAGCCTCTGAAGGCCTGGTAAAATTTGTGGGCATTGCACCGGAAGAAAGTGAAAATTCTCTGGAATTTATCCGCCAGATGAAGGATAAAGTAGACATCTCACTGGCTCATACCAATGCGGATTATGATACAGCCATGGCTGCTTTTAACGCAGGTGCAAACCACGCTGTCCACTTATACAACGGTATGCCGGAAATCCTGCACCGGGCTCCCGGCGTTGTAGGTGCCGTGTTTGACAGTAAACATGTTATGGCGGAGATCATCTGCGATGGTATCCATATCCATCCGGCTTCTGTGCGCGCCACTTTCCAGATGATGGGAGCTGACCGCATGATCCTGATCAGTGACAGTATGAGAGCTACCGGTATGCCGGACGGTCAGTACACCTTAGGCGGTTTGGATGTAAAAGTAGTAGGAAAACTGGCAACTTTAGTTTCTGATGGGGCCATTGCCGGTTCTGCTACTAACCTGGCTGACTGTATGCGCACTGTTGTTAAAAAAATGGACATTCCGTTGGAAACAGCCGTTGCCTGCGCTACCATTAATCCTGCAAAAAGCTTAAAGATCGACAACGAATACGGCTCACTGGAAAAGGGAAAAAAGGCCAATGTAGTACTTCTTGGAAAAGATCTTGAATTAAAATGTGTAATCAAAGACGGAAAGAGGATCTGAAAAATGACAACCATAAGACCTATGCAGCCTGCAGACAAAGAGGCTGTTCTTGCAATGATGGAAGTTTTCTACGCTTCCCCGGCTGTTTTAAGCAATGGCTCTGCAGCCATTTTTTCCAATGATTTTGAAGCCTGCATAAATAATGAAAATCCATATCTGGAAGGCTATATGTTTGAGGAAAATGGCCAGATCCAGGGATATGCCATGGCTGCCAAAAGCTTTTCTACAGAATTTGGCCGTCCCTGTATCTGGGTAGAAGATCTTTACATCAAAGAGGATTTTCGTGGAACCGGCATTGGAAGCTTATTTTTGGAATTTATTGAAAAAAAATACCCTGAGGCAGTCCTGCGTCTGGAAGTAGAAGAAGAAAACGGCAGAGCCGTTAAAGTCTATGAGAAAAATGGCTTTAACATCCTGCCGTATATGGAAATGAAAAAACTGTTATAACTAACGGCCACTTAGAAGAATCTAGCAATGTCTTCTACATTCTTTCTTACCGGCATTTCAGGCTTAATTGCTCCATATCCCACTGCGATCACGGAAACAACCTCCTGGGATGCCGGAATCTCTAAGTATTCACGAAGCTTTTCACTGTCACGGATTCCCATGATCAAAGTATCTAAGCCCATATCTTTTGCCTTTAATACAAGATTTTCGTTCTGAAGTCCCAGGTCATAGCATCCCCAGCCTTCGCCAACTTCATTTTCAGCCACACCTTCTCTTGTAAAGCCGGAACGTGTTTTTACAAAAGCAGTAACAATAAGTGCCAATGCATTTGCACTGTTTTTCTGGTTAAATTCCGGAAGACAGTCCTTTCTCACCTTCTCCAGCATTTCCTGTGAAAAAACAACATAATATCTTCCAGTCTGAGAATTCTTCCAGGGCGGAGCCAGCTGTGCAAAACGGATCAGTTCTTCTAACTGTGCCTTTTCTAATGTTTTTCCTTCTTCATAAGCTCTTAAGCTTCTGCGTGCCATAACGGTCTGATTAAATTCCATAGTAATTGGCCTCCTTGATAACTTTTTGCTTTCTAATCAGGAGTATAACATATCCGAAGCCACTTTGGAATATACATACACCAATCCCTTCTGTCTGGAGTTATTCTATGGGTAGCTTTATAAAAAAATGGTTTCCTCTGGTTTTGATCTTTGTTTTTGCCTATCTGGCAGGAAGTCTGGCGGGTCAGGCCGCAAAACAGTTTCTTTCTTCTGATACATCTTCCCAAAATGAAGTTTACGAACCTTCACAAAAACCTGTAGCTTTAACCGAAAATGGTATTCCTGTTTATTCTGCCTCTGCTGACGGCAACTGGGGCTTAAGCTTTCCCACTCCCGGTCAGGCGCCCGTTGGAAATACAACAAATGATTATTTAAAGCAGTTTAATGCCTGTTATATGGGAAACCCTGATGAAAAAGTGATCTATCTCACCTTTGATGCAGGTTATGAAAATGGAAATACAGAGAAAATATTAGATGCATTAAAGAAACATAATGTCCACGCTGCTTTTTTTGTAGTGGGAAATTATCTGGAAACAAGCCCGGAACTGGTAAAACGAATGGTAGCGGAAGGACATATTGTTGGCAATCATACATAC
>JBNMGK010000095.1:0-8607 GCA_050872205.1 Enterocloster sp. | reverse complement strand
TAGAAGTAGTGATCAGTATGGGAGCAGAAAGCTGTCATGTACTGAGTCTGGATCAATCTGGAAATGTGAAAAAGTATGAATCAAACGATCGCTGTGCATCTGGTGCAGGTACCTTTATAGAGGCTATGGCACGGGCGCTTCAGATCCCGGTTGAGGAAATGGGTGATCGTTCCTTAGAACATAAAAAAGAACTGGTGACCAATACCCAGTGTGTTGTATTTGCAGAGTCAGAAGTGATCTCTCTTATTCATGCCTGTGAATCGGTGGAAGATATCGCGTATGGGATCCATATGGGTATTGTAAACCGTATTGCGGCGCTGGTCAGACGGATTGGAATGCCGGAGCGACTGATGTTTATCGGCGGTCCAGGAAAAAACAGGGGTCTGATCCAGTGCATGCATAGATGTTATCATTGTGAGGTTTCTGTGCCGGAACATCCGGAGTATGTAAATGCGCTTGGGGCAGCTTTGCAGGGAGGACATTGAAGTGAGTGATACAAAACAGGAATTTTGGCGTTGGAAAGAATCTAACTGGCTAAACCCCGATATCCCTGACTGGAAAGGGAAACTGATTACAGCAGGAGTAGATATCGGTTCAACCAGTACGCAGGCAGTTATTCTGGCAGATGGTGTTCCTTATGCGTATTCCAACATGCGTACCGGTAATAATAGCCCGGAATCGGCGGTTAATGCCATGAAATGGGCGATGCAGGGGACGGGAATGTCTCTGGAAGATCTGGTTTATACAATAGGAACTGGCTATGGACGGGTGAATGTTCCATTTTCTGATAAAACCATAACAGAGATCACCTGCCATGCCAGAGGAGCCAATTACATTTACGGGCCTACCGTTCGTACCATACTTGATATGGGAGGACAGGATTGTAAAGCCATTCACTGTGATGAAAACGGAACCGTAACTTCATTTATGATGAACGACAAATGCGCAGCAGGTACCGGCCGTGGCATGGAAGTGATCGCAGATCTTCTGGCTGTAAAGGTAGAGGATATTGGTGAATTATCATTTCATATTGATAAAGAACCCCTTCCTGTTTCATCCACCTGTGTGATATTTGCCAAAAGCGAGGCAACAAACCTTATGCGTAAAGGCTGGAGCAAGGAAATGGTACTGGCAGCTTACTGCAGGGCCATGGCGCTTAGAGTTGTAAGGCTTTTGGAACGCAATGAAATGGAGGAAGATTTTGCGATCACAGGAGGGATTGCAAAAAACATAGGTGTTACAAGAAGAATTGAAGAGATCCTGGGAGTAAAAGCCTTAAAAACGGAAGCAGATACACAGATCGCGGGCGCGCTGGGAGCTGCATTGATCGCAAAGAAAATGTATGAAAAGAAAATGCGGAAAGGAAAGTGATCATGAAAGCCAATTATGGATATGAAGATGGCACAGGCACTTATTATATAGGGATCGATACCAATAAGTGTACAGACTGCAACGGCCATTTTTGTATGACAGCCTGTCCAAATGCTCTTTTTCAGTGCGAAGAAGATGATTTTGAAGATGAGATCGTAGTAATAAAAAATGAATATGTCCACAGACTGGCTGAGTTCTGTGCAGAATGCAAAAAAGAAGACCAGAATGAAAAATGCAGGGCAGTCTGTGATAAGAATGCCATTACATTTACCTGGTGAGTACGACATAAAGAGGAGGTTATTATGTACGACACAAAACTATTTGATATAGGGATCGACAATGAATATGTCCGTGCCTGGAAGGCAGCGGGGAAAATGGCAATGGGAGTGATCTGCTGTCATGTACCAGAAGAACTTCTCCATGCTGCCGGTATCCTGCCGCTGCGTATGCATGCAACGGGATGTACAGACAGCAGTGATGCAGAAACCTGGATGACAAGTTACAGCTGCAGCTTTGCACGTACCTGTCTGCAGAACCTGATGAATGGAACCTATCAGTTAGACGGTATTATTTCTTCTGACGGCTGTCTTATGGCAGCACGTATCCTGGATAACTGGAAGTATATTTCAGAAAAAGATGATCAGAAAAATCTGTATTTACGGCCAATGGCAGCGCCGCGTAAATACAGCAAAATAACAGTCAAATATTTCTTTGATGAACTGGAACAGGTAAAGAAAGAACTGGAAGAATTTACCGGAAATAAGATCACCCCGGAACAGTTAAGAAAGTCCATTGATCTGTACAATGAAACAAGAGCCCTGATCCGGGAACTTTATGAGTTGAGAAAAGCAGATGAGCCTGTTATTTCCGGAAGCGACGCGTTAAAGATCACACTGGCAGCAGGCAGTATGCCAAAAGAGGATTTTAATCCTATGCTGAGAGATTTTCTGGATCATGCAAAAGAGATGACTCCTATTACAGACAGCCGCGCAAGGCTTATGATCATTGGAAGTGCTTTAGATGAGCCGGAATATTTAAAGATCATTGAAGAAAAAGGCGGTCTGGTAGTAACCGATGCTTTATGTTTTGGCAGCCGTTATTTGTGGGAGCCGGTTCCTTATGGAGAGGGAGATCCTCTGTTTGATCTGGCAGATGCGTCTTTAAAGAGAATCGTATGTCCTCGTATGGTGGACTCCCACAAAGAACTGCATGACATGATCCTTCGCATGGCAAAAGAGTGGAAGGTGGACGGAGTGATCTATCAGAAAATGCAGAACTGTGAATGCTGGGGCGGTGAAAGCATTTACTTAGAAAAGAAACTGAAAGAAGCTGGCTTACCATTGTTAAATGTAGAACGTGAAGAAGGAAAGATAAATGAAGGCTGGCTTGGCATTCGTGCAGAAGCATTCCTTGAAATGATTGAACAGGAGGGATAAACAGTGAGTGATAAATTTAACATTATAGAATATTCATGTGACCAGATCGATCAGATCATTGCCCATATTGCGAAAAAAAGACCGGAAAATCTCTGGATGTTTGAGTATCAGAAAGCGTATTGGGATCAGGCGCGGGATGCTAAGAAAAATGGAAAAACACTTGTATTTTTCAGCGGACCTATTCCTTTGGAATTAGTGTATTCCTTTGACTGTTATCCATTTTTCCTGGATACAATGTCCTGCCGTGTTGCAGCAAGTGATCCGGCTTTAACTGCAAAATACGTGGACGCAACGGAAAAATATTGTCCTTCCAGTATGTGCGGTATTGATAAAGCACAGTTAGGTGCTGTGCTTTGCGGAGATTTAGGTGAAAAACCGGATATTTTCCTTTATAACTCTGTACCATGTGATTCTTCCCGTATTGCTCATCCTGCGATCCAGGAGATCTATGGAGTTCCGTCCTACTGTTTTGATGTGCCATTCCACGAGGATGAACGTTCTTATGAATATCTGGCAGATCAGTATGAAGACTTTATCCTGTTTATGGAAGAACATACAGGAAAAAAACTGGATTGGGATAAATTAAAAAAGATCTGTGAGATCTCAAATGAAACCTATGAATATCTGATCAAGATCGGAGAATTAAGAAAGATCAAGCCTTGTCCTTTAGCAAGCCGTTTCCTGGTATTAAATGAGCTGGTAGCCGGTATGACAGGTGATCCGGCAGCTCTTGATTATGTTAAAAAGCAGTATGAGATTGGAAAAGCAAATGCAGAAAAAGGCATCGGTGCTGTAAAAGAAGAGAAATATCGTGTCAGCTGGCTGCAGAACATGGTATGGTCCAACACAGGTATTATGGACTGGATGGAAAAAGAGTTTGGCGCTGTTGTGGTAATGGATGCTTTTGGCTATCAGGGTGGTCTGTTGTTTAATGACCTGGATGATCGCCGGACAACTTTAAAAGACTTTGCCCGTAAGGCAACGCATTCTCCTATGATCCATGGTGCCAGCGGCCCTGTAAGCCGTTACATTGACCTGGTAGATAATATCATGAGTGATTACAGTGTTAATGTTTCCATGTTCATGGGACATGTTGGCTGTAAACATACATGGGCTTCTGCGAAGATCGTCACAGACATGGTACAGGAAAAGTATGGCATTCCTACATTATATCTGGATGTAGATGCGATCGATTCCCGGTATAAGAGTGCAGATGAGATCAAAGCAGCAATCCGTGAGTACATGGAAACCATTGTAATGAAAGATCACGATGAAAAAACGGAGAAGTCAGAATAAAAAGAGGAATATATATATGGGAAAAATTAAATCCATTGCTGTAACGGGAAAAGGTGGAACTGGAAAAACAGTAGTAGCAACACTCATGATCCGTTTGCTGGCTGAAAAATACGGTAAAGTTCTGGCGATTGACGCAGATTCGGCAATGAGCCTTCCATACACTCTGGGAATTCCTGTAAACAGGACCGTGTCCCAGGTAAGAAAAGAGATGATGGGGCTTCAGGAGGTAAGAAAAGCAGTCAGTGACCCGGCAAAGGAAATGATGAAAAAATCATTATCCCATGGAGAAGGATACGATCTTTTGGTCATGGGACGGCCGGAGGAACCAGGATGTTTCTGCGCTGTAAACGAACTTTTGCGTTTTGGGATTGAAACGCTGATGAATGACTATGATGTATGTATTATTGACGGTGAGGCAGGTCCTGAACAGTTAAACCGCCGTGTATTAAGTCAAATTGATGCATTGTTAGTGGTTTCTGATATGTCTGCCAGAAGTCTTGCTACAGCAGGCGGGATCATGGATGTGGCAAATAAAAGTCAGGGCGGTATTAAAGTAGGACAGGCGGGACTGATCTTAAACCGTGTGCGGGAAGATGTTCCAAAACCAGAATATCTGGAAAAATCGGGACTGAATGTGATCGGCAGTCTTCCAGAGGACAAGCTGTTAAATGCTTTTGACAGAGAAGGAAAATCTTTAATGGATCTTCCGATGGATTCACCCTGTGTGAAAGGCGTACAGGAGATTTTAGATAAGTTATTATAAAAATTTATGATCAGGAGGAAATTTCAATGGAAAAACACAGCGAGGATATGCAGTTTTTAAATTATATGCTGGAGCATAATACGCATCACCTGGAAGAAATGGAAGAAGTGGTAGACGGTCTTAAAGGAAAAGAACCGGTAAGCAGGATCGAACTGCTGGAAAAAAGTATTGCCCTTTTAAGACAGTCAAATGAGGCTCTTGCACAGGCGATCGAGGAAAAACAGGGGTGATCTTAAATGTGTCTGTTTCATGTTTATAAAGATGAAGGTGATGGCGCCAGACAGCTAATGGACCGTGTCTGCCAGCTGGAGATCACAGAGGATGGGATCTGCTGCACAGATCTGTTTGGCAGAAAGCAGGTTATTTCAGGATATATCCGGTCAGTGGATTCTAATCAGGCGCGTATTGATATTCAATCCAGAAAATAAGGATAAGGAGATCGTGACATATGTTTTTTGAAGAAAAATATGAACTGATCCGTAAACTGGCCCGTGAGTTTGCAGAAAAAGAACTTACACGGGAAGTACAGGACCAGATTGAAGAAAGTGGAAAGTTTCCACAGGAGATCAGAAAGAAAATGGCAGCTGCCGGTTTTATGGGGATCAAGATCCCAAAGGAATATGGCGGTATGGGCGGTGACACATTAAGCTGGGTCATTGTTATGGAAGAGATTGCAAGAGCCAGTGCTGTAGCCAGCATTTATATTGCAGGTCCAAACAGTTTAGGCAGCGGTCCATTTCTTGCCAGTGGTACAGAAGCCCAGAGAAGAAAATATCTGCCTCAGATTGCTAAAGGTGAGATCAATATCGCTTTTGGCCTGACAGAGCCAGGTGCAGGATCTGATGCAGGCGGTCTGACTACTTATGCAGTAAAAGACGGCGATGATTATATTTTAAATGGTCGTAAGACATTTATTTCCGGAGCTCCTGAAAGTGCATATTCTGTTATATTTGCAAGAACTGACCCGGACCGTTCAAAAGGAGCCAGAGGCATCAGCGCATTTATCATGGATATGAACGCTCCGGGGGTAAGCTGCGGCAAACCAGAACGGAAAATGGGCTGTGTCGGCTGCTCTGTTACAGATATTGTTATGGAAAATGTACGAGTACCGGCCAGTGAAATGTTAGGAGCTGTAAATAAAGGCTTTACCAATGCCATGAAGAGCCTGGACATTGGACGTATTGGTGTTGCGGCCCAGTCTATTGGTGTTGCACAGGCCTGCATGGATGAAACAATCCGTTATACAAAAGAGAGAAAACAGTTTGGACGTCCGATCGCCAAGTTCCAGAATACCCAGTTTATGATCGCGGATATGGCAACAAAACTGGCAGCTGCAAAAGAACTTGTATATCAGGCGGCTATTACAAGAGATCGTTTAGAGCATGGAGACCGCAATGCTAACAGTACTCTGGCAGCAAGTATGGCAAAATACTATGCGGCAGAAACCTGTAATGAGATTGCGGCAAAGGCAGTACAGCTTCATGGCGGTTACGGCTTCAGTAAAGAATACCGGGTAGAACGTCTGTATCGTGACTGCCGCGTATATACCATTTATGAAGGCACCAGCCAGGTGCAGCAGATGGTAATAGGTGGACAGATGCTGAAATAAGGAGAGATGGATAATGAATATTATTGTATGCGCAAAGCAGGTTCCGGATACAAATGAAGTAAGGATCGATCCTGTAAAAGGTACCATGATCCGTGATGGAGTACCGAGCATTTTAAATCCGGATGATAAAAATGCGCTGGAAGAGGCGCTGAAATTAAAAGATGAAAATGAAAATACGAAAGTAACTGTTCTTTCTATGGGACCGGCCCAGGCCTGCTATATGCTGCGGGAATGCCTTGGAATGGGAGCAGATGAAGCCTATTTATTAAGCAGCAGGGCATTTGGCGGAGCTGATACCTGTGCTACAAGTACACAGCTGGCAGCAGGTATTAAAAAGATTGGAGACTATGACCTTATCCTGGCGGGAAGACAGGCAATCGATGGCGACACAGCCCAGGTTGGTCCCCAGATCGCTCAGAGACTGGGATTGCCGGTTGTAACCTATGTACAGAAGATCCGGGAAATAAAAGAAAAAACAATCATCGTGGAACGTCAGCTGGAAGACGGATATGAAGTTCTTGAATGCCAGCTTCCATGTGTACTTACCTGTATTAAGGAACTGAACGAGCCTAGATACATGAGTATTGACAAGATCTATTCTGCCTATGAAAAAGAAATTACTGTCTGGGATGAAAATGATGTGGATCTGAAAGCGGAAAACTGCGGATTAAAAGCAAGTCCTACCAGAGTTTTCAGAAGCTTTACACCAGAGCAGAGAGGAAAAGTAGAAATGCTTTCTGGAACTCCGTCTGAAATGGCAGAGACACTGGTAGAAAAAATGCAGCAGAAGCATGTGATTTAGGAGGAGCCAAATGGAAAGTGCATTAGAGCAAAAAAAGTGCAATATTCAGGATTATAAAGATGTCTGGGTCTTTGCGGAGCAGCGTGACGGAAAACTCATGGGAGTTGTATACGAACTTCTGGGGGAAGGAAAAAAGCTGGCAGAGGCAGCTGGATGCAGATTGTGTGCAGTGCTGTGCGGAAGTAATGTGGAAGAACTTGCACAGGAACTGATTGAATATGGGGCAGAACTGGTTTATGTAGCAGATGCGCCGGAGCTTAAGAATTACACTACAGATGCATATGGAAAAGTTGTTTATGAAGCAATCACACAGTATAAGCCGGAGATCGTATTACTGGGAGCGACCCATATTGGAAGAGATTTAGGACCGATCCTTGCTGTGCGGTGTGATACAGGTCTGACTGCAGACTGTACAAAGCTGGAGATCGATCCGGAAACAAAGGGACTTCTTCAGACACGTCCGGCATTTGGCGGAAATCTTATGGCAACTATTACATGCAGCGAACACCGTCCGCAGATGTCAACGGTACGCCCGGGCGTTATGGAAAAAGCAGCAAAAAGGGAAGAAAATAAGGGAACCGTTGTTAAATTAGATCCTGTTTTTGAGGCGGGAGAGATCCGCCAGACTGTTTTAGATATTGTAAAAACATTAAATGACCAGGTATCTTTAACAGACGCAAAAGTTATTGTTGCAGGCGGTGCCGGTGTAGGCGGACCAGAAGGCTTTGAACTGCTTAAAAAGCTGGCAGACAGACTGGGAGGTACGATCGCTGCCAGCAGAGCGGCAGTAGATGCCGGCTGGATCGATCACAGTTACCAGGTAGGTCAGACAGGTACAACGGTAAAGCCGGAGATCTATTTTGCCTGTGGTATCCATGGTGCGATCCAGCATTTAGCAGGAATGAAAGATTCTAAGCTGATCATTGCTATTAATAAAAATGAAGGAGCACCTATTTTTGAAGTAGCCGACTATGGAATTACAGGAGACCTGTTCCAGGTTATTCCTGAAATATTAAAGGCACTTGGATAGAGAATATATCTGACCAGATGGATTGGTAAGTAAAGATGTCGCAAAGACTGTTTTTAATGGGATTTGCGGCATCTTTTTTATTGTTCGTTGAGTTGGTTTTGCGTGATTAAATAGGAATAAAAAACTTGACTCTATAACTGTTGTAGAGTATAAACTGATACAGGCAGAAAAAATGCTATAAAACAGACAACAGGATAGATGCATATTATGGAAAGAAACCTTACAGAAGGAAGCGTATTTAAAAATATCATCTATTTTTCTCTTCCTTATTTATTGTCCTATTTTCTTCAGACTTTATAT
>JBNMGK010000233.1:0-4717 GCA_050872205.1 Enterocloster sp. | reverse complement strand
GCGGATAAAGCCTTTTGTTCCTGGAAGGTCTCTTGGAAACTCATCATCACCTTCCCGTTCTATTTCGTCTTTTATAAATAAGTCAAGGGCGGCAATGCCGCCTGTAAGCCATGGTAAGAGCATATTCTGGTCCGTCCTTTCCTGCAATGTTTATACCTTTTATTTTACTATAATCTCCTTATCACGTCCAGTTATACGAAGGATGTTCATAACAGTTCCTGGCAGCAAAATGAGTGATTTCCCGCAAAAGCGGGAAAAACGCTGCTCCAATATACACAGGACCTGTTTTGCCCCATATACTGACAACAACCTAATTTTATAGAAAGGTCCTCCTATGCCCTCATGCACCTTAAATACTGCCTCTGAAGAGGTAGCTGACTTTATCTACCGTTTTGGCTCCCTGCAGAATAACCTCCGTGACCCGGAGCAGTTTCCCTGTGTGGATTACGTGAGCAATGATTATGCTATTTTTTATACTCCTTTAAGGGATGCGCTGCCCATTTCCCTGGAACGTCAGCCTTATTACAGCATTCCCTGTCTTTTCACTCTTTTAGATGACTCTGCCATGGAAGCTTCCGGTATTCTGGCAGCATTGCAGACGCCTGCTCTGTCTAATATGGGAAAAGGCGTTCTTATTGGCATTGTAGATACCGGCATTGACTACACCAGTCCTGTTTTCAGAAATGAAGATGGCACCACCCGCATCCTTGGGATCTGGGATCAGACACTGCCGGAAGATACTTCTGGGCCAGCTCCCGGCGTACCTGACTATTATCCCATGGGCGGTGCTTCTTATGGAACAGAATTTACCAGAGAAGAGATCAATACAGCCCTGGCAGCTGATGATCCTTATTCCCTTATACTTTCAAGGGATACCAATGGACACGGCACCTATTTAGCCGGTCTGGCAGCAGGAAAAGCTTTCCCCCTGCAAAATTTCACCGGTGCTGCCCCTATGGCCGATCTGGCAGTGGTAAAACTAAAGCCCGCAAAGAAATATCTGCGGGACTATTACCTGATCCCTGAAAATGCCGCTGCCTTTCAGGAAAATGATATTATGATGGGCATAAAATACCTGCGGGTCATTGCTGACCGGTTCCGCCAGCCCCTTGTTATCCTGTTAGGCCTTGGTTCTAACTACGGCAGCCATACCGGTACCTCCCCTTTAAGCCAGGTGACCCAGAATTACGGGGGATTTTTTGGCATTGCCACTGTGATCGTAGCAGGAAATGAAACCGGCATTGCACACCACTACGCCGGACGGCTTTCCGCTGATACTTCCTATGAAGACGTGGAACTGAGAGTGGGGGAAAAAGAGGCGGAACGTGGCTTTATCCTGGAACTGTGGTCCTCCGCCACCGAGCTTTACACCGTAGGTTTTGTCTCTCCCGGCGGAGAGCGGATCAACCGGATCCCCATTTTAGCAAGTAATGAGACACGGATCCCTTTTCTGTTAGAAAACACTACAATTACCGTAAATTATGAGCTGATCGAGGCAGGCAGCGGCAGCCAGCTGGTATCTATGCGCTTTGAGAAGCCTTCTGCGGGTATCTGGACGATCCGTGTATACAATACACAGTTTCTCACCGGTGAATACCATATGTGGCTGCCGGTCCAGGGCTTTATCTCTGATGAGACTGTATTTTTAAGGCCTGATCCCTCCAATACCATTACTGTACCGGGAAATTCAAGGCTTCCTATTACAGTAGGGGCATACGACCACAGGAATAACAGTATCTATATCCATTCCAGCCGTGGCTATACCAGCAGGGATTACGTAAAGCCGGACCTGGCAGCGCCGGGAGTGGAGGTGCTGGGACCGGCGGCGCGCAGTGCATCTGCCTCTGGCACACGTTCCTTTTTGTCCTCTGGAAGCAGTATTCCTTCTGGTTCTCTGACACTGAATACGTCTGTCAATGCTACCGCAGCATCTTCTGGTACTCCTGAAAACATACAGACATTCACCCGCCGCACCGGCACCAGCGCTGCTGCTGCCATTACCGCCGGGGCAGTAGCCAATCTTTTAAGCTGGGGCATTGTAATGGGCAATTATCCTACAATGAGTGAGGCTTCGATCAAAAGCTATCTCATCCGGGGCGCATCCAGAAATCCGGCCATTTCCTATCCTAATAAGGAATTCGGGTATGGAACGCTGGACCTGCTGCAGACGTTCCTCAGACTTCGGGAGTAAAAACAGGAGCATGCACTCTGGCACGCTCCTGTCAAAATCTCATCCTCTATGCAAATTTACAAAGAGCCCAAATCACTTATTTGGCGTTTTCTCTGTTGTCCTTTATTTACATCTCCCTCATCTGGATCAGGGGACCGCCCTTCTTCTCCAGATATGGCCGTGTAACCACCACAGAGCCAATATTAGGATCTTTGGGTATCTCATACATGATATCAAGCATAAATTCTTCCAGAATGGCTCTTAAGGCTCTTGCGCCGGTTCCGCGCTTTAAAGCTTCCTCCGCGATCCAGGAAAGAGCATCTTCTTCAAAGACCAGTTTTACCTCATCAAGTGCCAGCAGCTTCTCATACTGGCGCAGGATAGCATTTTTCGGTTCCTTTAAGATGCGAATCATCATATCCTTGTCCAGGCCCTTTAAGGTAACAGTCACTGGCAGACGGCCTAAAAACTCCGGTATCATACCGAAGGTGCGCAGATCTTCATTGGTCACATGGCTTAATATATCCGGGTCATTGTCGAAGCTATCCCGCAGTGTCGCTCCAAAGCCCATAGAAGACTTCTTAGTGAGACGTTCCTTGATGATATTTTCCAGGTCCGGGAAAGCGCCGCCGCAAATGAACAGAATATTATCCGTATTTACAGTAGCCATAGGTGTCATGGCATTTTTCTGGTTGGAACCTACCGGCACTTCCACGGTACTGCCTTCTAACAGCTTTAAAAGCTCCTGCTGCACAGACTCACCGCTTACATCCCTTGTATTGGTCTGCTTCTTTTTAGCGATCTTATCGATCTCATCAATAAAGATAATGCCTTTTTCTGCCCGCTCTACATCATTTCCCGCAGCTGCTAAAAGCTTGGAAACAACGCTTTCAATATCGTCACCAATATATCCCGCCTCAGTCAGAGAGGTAGCATCTGCAATGGCTAACGGCACATCCAGAAGCTTTGCCAGTGTCTTTACCAGATAGGTCTTACCGCTTCCTGTTGGTCCGATCATTAAAATATTGGACTTTTCGATCACAACACCGTCAGGATCTGTTCCACCTAAAAAGGCACGTTTATAATGATTATAAACAGCTACAGACATTACCTTCTTCGCCTTGTCCTGACCGATCACATATTCATCCAGCTTGCCCTTGATAATGTGAGGCGCCGGAATATCCTTCATCGTCAGCTGTTTTTCCGGCTCTTTCTTCTTTTTCAGCTTCTGCCTCTGTGGGATCTCATTGACCGGCGGCATCTGACTGAGATCATTAAAATTCATATTCATGTACGGCATATTGGGCATTTTAGAAAAATCCATGCCGCCTTTTGTCACTGTATCAAAAGCCTTCTGCATACAGTCGTGGCACAGGCACATACCGCCAGGCATAGATATCATTGGTCCCGCCTTGCTCTCCGGCCTGCGGCACATATAGCAGATCTTTTCATAATTATCTGTATTGTCTTTGCTGTCATGATCAGCTTTATCTGTGTCCTGAATATCCTTCAGGTCTTCACCTTCTAACTTCTTATCTTCCACCTTTTTTCTCCTTACTGCTTACCACATTCTGCCCCATGGGAAGAAACCTCTTCCTGATCCTGGAAATCCCCATGGATCTGTCTGTTCCTGCCGTTCAGGCACGCCGTTTTCATTTCCACTCTGGTCACTTCCGGCATTGCCATTTTCAGCATCACCTTCACCGTCATTTCCATTACCGGCCTTATTTCCACTGCCGAAACCGTTTCCGCCACTGCTTTCACTGCCATTTTCCACGGATCCAGGCAATTCAGCCAGAGTCACCATGATCTGCATTTCCTTATACTGGCCTTCTTCCTGGCGCTGTACAAGGAGTTCTATGGACTCTCCTGCTTCATAGCCTTTCAGGAATTTCTGCAGCTCCTGCATGCTTTTTACGGTCATTCCGTCTAACTTAGTGATAATATCTTTTTCACGAAGCTCAGAACCGGCTGCAGCCCCGTCTTCCAGTATCTTGTATACATAAACACCCTTTGGCATATCAAAGGTATTGGCTGCGTCATCGTCCACCGTAGTTCCCTGAATGCCCAGATAGCCCCGCTTTTCTTCTGAAACTTCGGAACGTGTCTTACGGTTCATCAGTTCATCTAAAATATCCTGAACCCCGGAAACAGGAATGGCATAACCAATACCTTCTACTTCTGTAGAAGAATATTTCGCCGCATTAATGCCGATCACCTCTCCCTTCATATTCAGGAGGGCGCCGCCGCTGTTTCCCGGATTAATAGCTGCATCGGTCTGTAGCAATACTCTCGTATTTCCGTCCGAGGTCTCTACCTCACGGTTTAAAGCACTGACATAGCCTACTGTTACAGACTGGCCATAGCCAAGGGCATTTCCAATAGCGATCACGCCCTGACCTACCTTTAAGCTGTCAGAGTCTCCCAGCTTTGCAACAGCTATCTTATCCTGGGTTTCCTGTGAGATCTGCTCCAGTGGAACAGAAACAACAGCCAGATCCGTATCAGCGTCTGTTCCCTTGATCACCCCGTCTACCGTAGCATCAT
>JBNMGK010000296.1:0-3792 GCA_050872205.1 Enterocloster sp. | reverse complement strand
CAGAAGTTAGTAGCACTTGGCGCACTGACCTTAGCAGTAGTAGTAAACATGATCGGTCTTAAGACTTCTGCAAAAGTACAGAAGGTCATGGTAGCATTATTACTTGTTTCTCTGTTTGTATACATTGTATTCGGTCTTCCTAAGGTAGACTGGTCTGCACTGGCATTAAATAAAGAAAACATTATGCCAAATGGCCCAATGAAATTCCTGCGCGGCGCTGCAATGCTTTCCTTCGCATGTGCAGGTGCTAAGTTCTTAGCTGAGAACGGCGGTGAAGTAGAAAATCCTGGCAAGACCATTCCAAAGGCTATGGTATTATCTACACTGCTTGTTGCAGTTTTCTATGCATTAGTTGGTATCGTTGCTGCCTGCGTTCTTCCTGTTGAAGAAGTAGCTGGCGTAAACATTTCTGTAGTAGCAAAATCTGTATTCCCTGCACCTGTATACCTGTTCTTCGTAATCGGTGGTGCATGGTTCGCATTACTGACCACCTTAAATGGTACCTTATCCTGGACCACACGTTCTCTTCAGAGAGCTGCTATGGACGGATGGCTGCCAGAGGCCTGCGCAAAGGAAAATAAGGGCGGCACACCTGTTATCCTGTTATTATTCTTCTTTGTAGTTGGTATTATCCCGATCGTAACCGGTATGAACACCTCTGACATTGCAAACATGGGTACTGGCTGTGGTAAGCTCACTGACCTGTTAATGGTTTATGCATGCTTCCGTCTGCCTAAGGTATTCCCGGAGGAATACAAGAAATCAGCTCTGTACATGAGCCCTGCAAAGTTAAATGTAGCTTTAGCTGTTGTATTCGTTGTACTGGCAGCTACTTCCTATGTCAGCCTGTCCAGCTTAAATGCAAGACAGTTCCTGTACATTGGCCTGTTTATCCTTGCAGCAGTTGTACTGATGTTAGTTCGTTATAAGAACGTAAAAGAAAAAATGGATCAGCAGTAAGCACTGTTTGATACCGGGAAAACGCGGTGGGGTGTTGCGGCAGTGACATTCCCGCCGCGTTCCCGTGTTGTGGGAGGTAAAATTATGAAATATGCAGTAGTAGGCTTTGGTACAGCCGGCTACCATGCAGTGAAAAAGATCCGTGAACTGGATAAAGAGGGATGCATTGATGTATACAGCAATACAGGCCGCGCACCCTATAATCCGATGCTGACTACGTATTATGCTTTTGGAAAGCTGGAATATGAGGGAATGTTCCCTTTCGGCGATCTGGAGCAGATACAAAAAGAAGTGGATTTCAACCTTCGCAGAGAACAGGTAATAAAGGTTCACGGATCAGAACATCTGGTAGAAACCGAAAATGGATCAGAGCAGTATGACCGGATCCTGATCGCAACAGGCGCAAGGGCTTTTGCTCCTCCTGTAAAAGGACTGGAGCCAGGGGATGCGTTTTTAATGCGTACAGTAGAAGATGCCCTTCGCTTTAAAGAAAGATTAAAGAAAAACGATATTAAGCATGCCGTTGTGATCGGCGCTTCCATGGCTGGTATCAAAGTGGTGGAAGTCCTTCATAAATACGGCATTGAGACCTGGCTTTTAGATCTGGCAAGCTATATCTTCCCTCTGGCTGCGTACAAGGAAGTAGCAGAAGAGATTGAAAAGAGAGTAGAAGCCCAGGGCGTTCATCTGATGTTTGGGGTCACCATTGACCATATGGAACAGGAAAACGGGGAAAAGACAGCTGTTTTAACAGATGGAAGCCGCATTCCTGCGGATATCGTTGGCCTGTGTATTGGTACAAGAGCCATTACAGAGACCGTTCAGGGAGAAGTGGAGATTGGAAGAGGTATTGTGGTAGATGATCATATGCGTACCTCTGTTCCGGGAATTTATGCTGCAGGAGACTGCTGTGAAGGCAACAACCTGGAAAGCGGCCAGAACCAGATCATCGGTCTGTGGGCCAATGCCAATCACCAGGGTGAAACAGCCGGTATTAACATGGCAGGGGGAGATATAGCCTATAAGGGCAATATCCTTCACAATATCACCCATTTTATGAATATGGATTTTATTGGTTTTGGAGACAACCGGATGCAGGGAGAGATCCTGGAATACGGTTCTCTTTCCGAAGATCTTTACATCCGTCTGGTAATAGACGGAAAGCGCATTGTAGGCGCTAATATTTTAGACAATTATCGTGTCAGCGGCATTATTAAAAACTATATGCTGCGTCTGTTTGCTGGTGAACAGTTTGTTCTGCCGGATTATCAGCGGGCTATGCTGGTAAAAGCAGGACTTTCCGTTCCTTTTATAGATGAAGTTGAGGAGAAGATTCATGGATAGTTTAGAGGCTTTAAAAAAAGCAAAGATACCGGGACCGGAGACCGGCATTGAAAAAAAGAATACGGTCTGTGCTATCTGTTCTCCGGCATACAACTGTGGTGTATGTGCTTATGTAAAAGACGGAAAAATGGTAAAACTGGAAGGTCTGGATGAGCATCCAAGAAATAAAGGATGCCTTTGTACAAAGGGACTGTCCGGCCGTGGTTTTGCTTACAGAGAAGACCGTATTAAAACACCTCTTCGCCGCATAGGCAAAAGGGGAGAAGGAAAATTTGAACCGATCACCTGGGATGAGGCTTATAAGGAGATTGCAGAAAAGTTAAATCATATTAAAGAGACAGAGGGACCTCAGGCAGTAGCATTTTTCGGCGGTTACAATAAATGGTTCCGTCCGTGGCTGCGCCGTTTTGCACATTCTTTTGGAACCATGAACTATGGTACAGAGTCCAGTACCTGTATGACTGCTGGCTGGATGGCATGGAAAACGGCTATCGGACAGCTGGCAAGACCAGATATGCCAAACTGTGACCTGCTTCTTGGCTGGGCATTTAATCCTTATTATTCCGGTTATTTAAAGGCTCAGGGAGCGGAAAAGGTGAGAGCAAGAGGTATGAAGGTCATTGTAGTGGACCCGAAGATCACGCCTGCTACAGAAAAAATGTGTGACCTGCATCTGCGTCCTTATCCAGGAACAGACGGCGCTCTGGCCCTGTGCATGGGAAATGTGCTGATCCAGAAAGGCTGGATCGATAAAGAATACATTGACAAGTATGTACACGGCTTTAAGGAATATGCCCAGTATGCGGCCGGGTTTAATGAGACTAATGTAGAAAAGCTCACAGGCGTTCCTTATGAGTTGGTGGTAAAGGCCTGTGAGATGATCCATGAAAGCAAGTCCATGGCTATTAACGAAAACAGCGCCCCGATTCCACACCACAAGAACGGTTTCCAGAATTATCGTGCCATTATGGCTCTTTCTGCTTTGACGGGCAATTTTGACCGTAAAGGCGGACAGCTGCCGGGAGAACATACATTTACCCACCAGATCGCAGGTTTTACTACCCTGGAAGATGAATTTGCTGACGGTACAGAACCAAAGGATGCAGTTCTTCCGGTAGGAGCTACCCGGTTCCCATTGTGGTATCATATGGAGCGGGAGATGCAGTGCGTGGACCTGCCAAGACAGATCCATGAGGGAACACCCTATCCTGTTAAGGCATTATTTGCTCTGGGATTAAATTACCGCATTCTTCCAGATGACCAGTATTTTAAATCTGCTATGGAGAAGCTGGACTTTTTCGTAGACGCAGATCTGTTTATGACCGATGCTGCAAAAATGGCAGATATTGTCCTTCCGGTGTGCACTTCCTATGAAAGAGGAGAGTTAGAGACTTATCCAGGCGGCTATGCGTGGCTGACCAAGCCTGCAATTGACAGAGTGGGAGAGAGCAAGTCAGATGCAGAGATCCTTTGTGACCTGGCAAAGGT
>JBNMGK010000256.1:0-4244 GCA_050872205.1 Enterocloster sp. | reverse complement strand
TGCTGTGCATACGCCGCCTACTGCTCCGATGCATAAGCTTGCATATAACAGTGTATCTTTTCCACCAAATACCTTAAAGCCTACATCTGCATTTCTTCGGATAAATTCCTCTGTCTGGGTGATATCACCGGAGGTATCTTTCATACCAACGATATTTTCCACCTCATGAGCCAGTTTTTCCACCAGATCTGTGCTTAAGGTATAATCAACTCTTCCGGGATTATTATACAGCAGAACCGGTGTATTGGGAACTGCCTCTGCGATCGTTTTAAAATGGAGGAATAATTCATTAAAATTCGGTTTTAAGAACATTGGCTGTAAAATGGAGATGCCTGCTGCACCGTTTGCCACTGCCATTTTTGCAAGGCGGACGCATTTTTTTGTATTGATAGCGCCGATACCAAAGTAAACCGGAACTCTTCCAGCTGCCTGGTCTACCATGATCTTAAATCCCCGCTCCATTTCCTCTTCTTCGATCTGGTAAAACTCGCCGTTGGAACCAAATGCAAGGATACCGTGAAGGCCGCCGTCGATCACATAATCTACCTGCGCACGCATGGCTGCTTCATCGATCTTTTCATCCTCATCAATGACTGTAATAATAGGAACGATAACGCCCTTGATAAAATCTGTATTCATAACTTTTCCCTTTCAGATCTGACTTATGATCGTGTTTCCTGCTTCTTATTTCTCCTTTACGATAGAAACACCAGTCATTCTCTCATAGTAACGGATAATATCATCATGATCGCAGCTGCCTTCGTCATGGTTCTTTAATTCCTGCATTACTTCCATCATATGCGCAGTCATTGGAACCGGCATGTTAATGGCGTGGGAAGCGTTTAATGCATTGTTTAAATCCTTGATGTGCAGGTCAATCCTGAATCCAGGCTTGTAGTTTCCTGCTAACATCATTGGAACCTTTGCGTCCATAACCGTAGAACCAGCAAGGCCGCCACGGATCGCCTGATATACCAGCTCCGGATCAGTTCCCATCTTCTTTGCGAAGGTCATTGCCTCTGCGCAGATGCCGATATTGGCTGCAACTACCATCTGGTTAGCCAGTTTTGCTACGTTACCGGAACCAATCTCACCTACATATACTACAGAGCTTCCCATTGCCTTTAACAGATCTGTAAATCTGTCAAATACCTCTTTCTTACCGCCGCACATGATAGATAAGGTTCCGTCGATCGCCTTTGGCTCTCCTCCGGATACCGGGCAGTCTAACATTTCCATGCCGGTTCTTTCTTTTAATTCAGCAGCGATCTTCTTGGACTCTACTGGATCGATCGAGGACATGTCGATAACTACAGTATCCTTATCTGCGCCCTCTGCAACACCATTTTCACCTAACAGAGCAGCTCTTACATTCGGGGAATTTGGCACCATAGTGATGACTACGTCTACGCCCTTTGCTACTTCTGCGTTATTTGCACCTGCTGTAGCGCCTGCTGCTACCAGTTCCTCTACTGCTTCTTTTTTAAAGTCATTGACGCAAACCTGATGACCTGCTTTTAAAAGGTTCTTTGCCATTGGCTTTCCCATGATACCTAATCCGATAAATCCTACTTTCATTTTTGTTTCCTCCTGTTATTGAAATTTGAATTTTAATGTACTTAATTATTTATCCTTACCTCTGCTTATGCAGGGGGAGTTTTGGTTTTTAACGCATAATATATTTCTCTACTACATCCCAGTTAAGCTCCACGCCCAGTCCCGGCTTATCTGTTACCAGATAATTCATGTGGCCGTCTGTTTCAATCGGCGCCCGAAGTAATTCTGTACGCAGTGGGTTTTCATTTTCCTCTGCCTCAATAAACGGTATATTAGCCTGTGACGCCGCAAACTGGATGTTGGCAGCTGTCATAACCGCTGAGAAGAAGGAATGTGGTGTATACAATTTATCAAAAGCCTGGGCAGTGGCTGCAATCTTGCGGCAGCCGGTAAATCCGCCGGCCCAGCCAAGAGAAGCCTGGACCACATCCATAGTGTCTGTGGCGATCATCTCACCAAATCTTGCAACGCCCTGTTCCGACTCAATTCCGGCTACCCGGATGCCGCCCATTTCTCTTGTAAGACGTCTGTAGCCTGCAATATCATCAGAGCGGATGGGCTCTTCTACCATGAAAATGTCATTTTTCTCAAAAAACTCTTTAGAACGGAGCACGTCATCCACATCCCAGGTGCAGTTCATGTCTACCATTAAGGTCTTATCCGGGCCAATGGTCCGTCTTACCAGTTCGATCCGGGCTTTATCTTCCTCATTCGTCAGGTAGAAATCTCCGTTTTTCATATACTGGAGACGCATTTTGTAGTTGTTTGCAGTTCTGCCGATCTTCATCTTAAAAGCTGTAAATCCCCGGTCCAGATAACCTTCGATTTCTTTTTGCAGATCCTCTAATGTCTTTCCCTTTGCGTAAAATCCGGCGCTTGCATATCCCTGGACTTTATCACTTACCTGTCCCAGCAGCTTGCATACCGGAAGGCCTGCTGCCTTTCCAAGGAGATCCCAGAGAGCCACATCAATGCCGCTGATCGCGCCCATGACCATTCCCTGACGGCCATTTGCCCAGCTGTTCCACAGCATTTTCTGGTGGAGAAATTCGATCTTAGTGGGGTTTTCTTCTAAAAGTAATGGTTTTAACTGTTTTTCTACTATAAATTCCATGGCATCCATGGAACTTCCAAAAGTTGCTGCTTCTCCAATGCCTGTAAGTTCTGTATCTGTTTCAATGAAGATGAGAAAGGCACCTCTGGCGCCGCAGCTTCCGCAGCCGTCGGCGATCCAGTCTTTATATGGGTACTGCAGCTTTATGGTCTTAATATCCGTGATCTTCATAAAACTCCTCTTTCCATGATCTTAATTGCAATCCCAACTCTTGGGCTCCAATTTCCATTATTTTCCAAATAAGTTTACAAACAGCAGTGAAAGCTGTGGTACATAGGTGATGAACAGGACGCCTGCAACCAGTGCCAGGAAGTAACGTACCAGATATTTAAACATTCCTTCGATCTTTACCTTTGCAGTGTCACATACAACATACAGGTTTACACCAACCGGCGGTGTCATCATGCCGATTGCCAGGTTGGACATCATGATGATACCGAAATGTACCAGATCGATGCCCAGAGTCTTTGCTACAGGAGCTAAAAGAGGCGCCAGGATGACCATTGCAGCACCTGCCTCGCAGAACATACCGATGAAGAGAAGGAGCAGGTTTACTAACAGTAAGAATACATATTTGCTTGCGGAAATTCCTAAAAATCCCTGTGCAACTGCCTGTGGGATCTGAAGTTTTGTTAAGATCCAGCCGAAAATGGTGGATGCGGACATGATCAGCATGACCGTTGACATGGTAATGGCAGACTCTGTAAGGATCTTTGGAATATCGGAAAATTTGATCTCTTTGTATACAAACAGTCCAACAATCAGTCCGTAGAATACTGCGATCACAGCTGCCTCTGTAGGAGTAAATAAACCGCTGTAGATACCGCCAAGGATGATCACCGGCATTAACAGAGCCAGAATAGCGTCCTTAAATGCCTGGATCTTTTCCTCTACAGTAGCTTTTTTACTTGGCTCAAATCCCTGTTTCTTGCACATAAAGTGGGCAACTACACATAAAACGAGGCAGATAAAAATTCCTGGAAGGAAGCCAGCCATAAACAGGTTGCTGATCGAAGTTCCGGTAGCAACGCCGTACTGGATCAGACCAATACTTGGTGGAATGATAACACCTAATTCTGCGGAAGATGCAACGGTGGCACCTGCAAAATCCTTATCATATTTGTGCTTTAACATTTCCGGGATAATGATCGTTCCTACTGCCGCTGCAGTTGCTGCACTGGAACCGGAGATCGCTGCGAAAAAGGCACATGTGATAATAGCTACCATAGCAAGGCCGCCGGAAATATGACCGAACAGGCTGTTGCATAAGTTGACCAGGCGCTTGGAAATACCGCCGGAGCTCATTAAGTTACCGGCTAATACGAAAAATGGGATCGCTAACAGTGTGAAGCTTCCGCTTCCTGAAAACATACGCTGGATCACAATGGCATTGTGGATATCATTGGTTGAAAGGATCGCTATAATAGAAGATCCACATAAAACGAAGGCAATGGGCACACCTGCAACAAGAAGCAGGACTAAACTGATAAATAATATGGCGGTCATGCGTTTTCACCTCCTTTCCACAGATAAATGGTCGTAAGGATCTGGTTGATCAGCATAAATACGGAAC
>JBNMGK010000334.1:0-3251 GCA_050872205.1 Enterocloster sp. | reverse complement strand
GTTTTGCATAAATACTTTCTCCTGGTTATGGGAAGGAAATGCCTACGTTATAGCGGCATTTCCCTTCCTGAGGATTTGTAGCATTAAATAGATCTGCGACTGCTCAAATATCAATTCTATTTCGGAACTTCATCAGATGCGTCCTTGATCGGATCCGTTGTAAATACCTTACTCATAATCTGATCTGCAAACTGCATAATTCTCTTTCTGAATAACAGCGCTACACACATCAGAGCCGCAATGATCATAACGATCTCCACAGTTCCCATTCCTTCTTCTTCGCTGTAAAAGCGTTTCAGCATTTCCATACTTCTACCTCCTTCATAAATTTTATAAAAATACCCTTGTTACAGGATAAATTTAACTATTTTTTCATTACATTCCTACATCCCGGAAGTCATACTCAAAACCGCCGGTGTAGATACGATCAGCACAATACCCATAAACATGATCATCAATGGGATCAGAATTTTCGTGCTGGCTTCTTCTCCTAACTGTCTGGCTGCGTTCTTTCGCATTTCCCAGCATTCATTTCCCTGAGCTTTTAATACAGGAACCACTTCAGAACCGCCTCGTTTTAAGTTCATAACGATCACGGATACGAACTTGGTCACTTCTTTTACGCGGCACCGTCTTGCAAATTCTTCATAGGCAACTGCTTCCGGTTTTCCAGCCTTGATCTCCATTAAGGAGTACCGCATTTCATCATATAAAATATGTTCTTTTGTATTTTCATTGATGATCTTTTCCCAGGCTTTGGAAATGGTCATGCCTGCGTTTACCAGAAGAGTCAGTTTATTTACAAATTCTGGAAATTCCATTTGAATGGAACGGCGGCGTTTCTCTATAGACTCCTTTAAGCTGGCATCTACCAGAAATGGCACTGCAAAATTTGCTGCAATGGCGATCACACTTAAAAGTACTCCATTGCTGGTATCTCCCTGCACAGACATGATCATTCCCATGATCGCTGCCATGGCAGATGCAAGGATCGCTGCTGCCAGCCGGTATCCGCTGTGTATGTAATAATAAAACTCCACATCTTTTGGACCATGCAGCTCCAGAACCTTCTGGTATACCTGATTGTTATGGGAAGCCAGGATCGTTTTTAACTGCATAGGTGTGATCTTTTCCGTCCAGGTGCTTTCCGCTTTTAAAAGACCCAGGGGGATAAAATCCTTCAGCCCGTATTCCTCTTTGTCCACATATTCCATGTACTCGTCATATTTTCCCTTAGACCTGAGATAACAGAGAAGGAAATTTCCCACAAATATAACGCAGATCAGGATTGAAAAAATCTTTAAGATCATATTGTCACTCCTCTTTCCTTTCCCTTAAATGTTGATCTTCATGATCTTTGAACCAACTACATAGGCCAATGCGAAAATGGCAATGGCTGCTGTCATGGCGATCCGGCCTACAATGGTGGTAAATACAGGCGCCATGTAGTCCCCGGAAGTCAGTGTCAGAAACAGCACCATGATCACAGGCAATATCATAAGAAAGTTAAATTCATATTTCTTTCCAGAGATCATGGTCTCAATCTCCTGTTTTACCTCGATCTTGTCGCCAATGGTATTGGAAGTAGAACGCATAACTTCGATCAGATCACCACCGGTACGCTTACAGGTAACGAAAATGTCCACGAAATTATCAATATCTTCCAGATGCGCTCTCTCAGCAAACTGTCCAAACATGTCCTCTATGGTATTGTTCATTCCCAGTCCCCGCAGGATCAGCCCCAGTTCCACTAAAATATCTGTCTCAGGGTCCGGATAAATGACCTGTAAGTCCTGGAGTGAATCCCGGATGCCTGTCTCAACAGATTTTCCTACAGATAATGCAGATGACAGGGAATACAGCATATCCTTAAACTGCAAAGACAGCTGATTTTTTCTTTTATCAATGATCTGCCTGGTCCTGATCTTCGGTGCTTTCACTGCAAACAGCGCTAATAATGCCGACAGGATCAGACTATGGTAAAACACATATCCAATGCCAAACAAAGCAATTGCTGCCACCACAATGGTGAATATTTTCTCTGACTTTGTCATGACATACACATCATAATCTGTCAGCCCGTCTTCCCGCAGCACCATTTCTTCTGCCTGTTTTTTCTTTCCAAACATACATTACTCCTCTCTAAACTTTATCGGACAATCCCGCCATGTGGAATTTATACGTATTCTTCATAGGATTTTCTGTCCGTTCCAGACCGCCTATAATGCGGCCATTTTTGTCTTCTCCATGCTCCACAAATTTATAAAGAGGATTTAATATAAATTTCCCGTCTACATAATCCACGACCTCTGTGATCTCTAATGTTCTTCTGGATTTATCACGAAGTCTTGACAGCTGGATAATGATATCAATAGCCGATGCGATCTGCTGTCGTATAGCATCGATTGGAATGTTATTTCCGGAAATGACCATTGTCTCCAGTCGTGAAAGCATATCCTTTGTAGAATTAGAGTGACCGGTAGAAAGGGAACCGTCATGACCGGTATTCATAGCCTGAAGCATATCCAGTGCTTCTCCGCCGCGGACCTCACCAACTACAATGCGTTCCGGTCTCATACGCAGGGAAGAACGGATCAGATCACGGATGGTCACCTCGCCTTTTCCTTCCATGTTTGCATTTCGAGTCTCCATACGCACCAGGTTGGCAACGCCTTTGATCTGAAGCTCTGCAGAGTCCTCAATGGTAATAACTCGCTCATCCTTTGGGATATAGTTAGAAAGAGCATTTAAAAACGTAGTCTTTCCTGAGCCAGTACCACCACTGATAAAAATGTTATATTTTGCCCGTACCATACGCTCTAAAAGCTCTGCCACCTCCGGTGTAATAGAGCCATAGGAGATCAGCTTTTCCATAGTCATAGGATCTTCCGGGAATTTTCGGATGGTCACAGTAGGTCCGTCCAGTGCAATAGGCGGAAGCACTACGTTTACACGGGAGCCATCTAACAATCTGGCATCTACAATGGGATTTGCCTCATTTACTGTACGGTTTACCTTGGATACAATATTCAAAATTACATTTTCCAGTTTTTCATTGGTTCCAAAACTGACATCTTTTTTATAAAGTCTGCCGTTCTGCTCCACAAATACATTATGAGGACCATTGATCATGATCTCGGTGATGCTGGGATCATCTACTAACGGCTGTAATACATCCAGACCACGCATAGAGTTGAAAACGCCTTCCATGAGCGTTTTTTTCTCATTCAGGCTCATATACTGCTGTCTGG